>CAYXHK010000073.1:0-9222 GCA_964464665.1 uncultured Syntrophomonadaceae bacterium | reverse complement strand
TGCACGTAGAAAACAGTGCTTGAAAGGATTTCAGAAGTATTTCGAGCGCTCTGACTCCGATTGCGTAGTACAACTCCTGCTTGCTCTGAAAATACAAATATATCGTTCCTTTCGCCACACCCGCCTCTTGCGCGACCTGCTCCATCGAAGGAGTATGGTTGAGGGTGCCGAACGTCAGGGTAAGCTGACTACCCCGCAGAGGATGTTTTTAGCCATAAATGAATTAGGCCCCACCTTTATTAAGATCGGGCAAATTATCAGCACCCGGCCCGACTTGGTGCCTTGGCCGTATTTGGAGCAATTAGAAAAACTGCAGGATATGGTGCCGCCTTTTCCCGCGGAACAGGTGGAGGAAATCTTTAGACAGGATCAACAGAAACCTTTAGAGGAGGTATTTGTCGGTTTTGACCCGGTGCCTATTGCTTCGGCTTCGATCGCCCAGGTGCACCGGGCGCGATTAATGACGGGCGAGTCCGTAGTAATCAAGGTGCAGCGCCCGGATATCCAACGGGTTATCGAGATGGACCTGGAGATACTGTTTGATCTCGCGCGCCTCTTGGAGGCACGGACCGCCTGGGGCAAACACTACGGACTGGTGGATACTCTTGAGGAATTCGCTCAGGCATTGCGGGCTGAGCTTGATTTTGCCTCAGAGGGACGCAATGCGGACCGCTTTTATAATTTGTTTGCCGATGACCCGGGCGTAGTTATCCCCAAAGTTTATTGGGAGTACTCTTCGCGTCAGTTTTTAGTAATGGAATATATTGACGGAATTAAAATGACCGCTACAGAGCAGTTGCGGTTAGAAGGTTTTGATTTGCAGCAGATAGGCCGGAATTTCGTCAATGCGATTTTGCGGCAGATTTACGTGTTTGGTTTTTTCCACTCCGATCCCCACCCCGGCAACTTAGCTGTAATGCCCGGCGCCAAAATAGTCTTCATGGACTTTGGTCAAGTGGGCCGGGTTGATGAATTAACCAGAGAGAAAGCGGTCAACTTGGTGTTAGCTATGGTTCGGTACGATGTGGATGACGTAATGCGGGGTTTATTGGATATCGGTGTGGTGCGCCGGAAAGTTAATCGAACGGCGCTGCGCCGGGATTTGAACCGGCTGCAGCAGAAATACTATGGTTTGCCCATAGCGCAAATTGAAGTGGGGGTAGCCCTCCAGGAACTGGTGGATCTCTCCTACCGCTATGAAATTAAAATTCCCGCGGAATTTGCCCTGGCCATCAAGTGTCTGGTTACCAGCGAAGGCGTTTTGCAGCAGTTGGATCCCAAGATCAGTCTGCTGGAGTTAGCCGAACCTTTTGCCCGGCGAATTGTGCGGCAGCGCATGGCCCCCAAAGAAATTCAGCGCAGTCTGACCCGGGCGGCCCTGGAGTTTTGGAATGTAACCCACCGGGTACCCAAACAGGTGGAAAATGTATTGGGCCTGATGGAAGAAGGGGAACTGAAGGTTCAACTGGAACATCAAAATCTGCACCGCTTTTCCGGCCGCTTAAATATCATGGCGAACCGACTGGCGTTGAGTGTTTTAATCGGGAGTCTGATCATCGGTTCTTCCCTGATTGTCAATCGCGCGCCCGGCGCTTTTTTAAGCCGTTTGCCGATTGCGGAGATCGGTTATATAGCGGCTGCGGCTATGGGTTTCTGGTTGGTCGTTTCCATCTTCCGCTCCGGACGTTTTTAATCGGATGCCACTGAAGCCAGGCGATTTTTCAGTGATTATACTCCAGGTAATTTAAGCAGTTAATGACCCGGATAGGCAATAAATTTACCGGGTAATGATTGGGGAAGCAGCACACGGTAATTTATTTTAATTTATCTCAGGTGAACAGTTTGGAGAAGTAGTGCGCTATAATTTTTCGTAATTGACCTGGGGAGTATGGGGAGGAACTTATGTCGAGAAGCAACCGCCGACCCGTTATCGTTATTGGCGCCGGGACAACCGCTTATCTAGCGGCCCAGCGTATGGCCCGGCACTGGGAAACCCTGCAGATTGTATGGGGGGGCAGCATCGAGGTGCCTTTGTTGACCCAGTCGGCCGGCCAGAGCGGGCCGGTTTTGGCGGGGCCTGATTGGACGAGGATCAAGGCCGCGGCTATTTACGATTGGTCGGGACAGGTTGGGGACTTTAAGCTGAAGATACAGGAACCGAGTGGTACCTTCCGGCGGCTTAGCGGTGTAGCGGTAATTTTAGCGTTGGACGGCCCGACTGCCCGGCCGAGTTGTCTGCAGTCGCTCCCAGGTGAGCCGCTGCCGGCTTTTGCCCGGGAAATCGGGGTCAGCTTATTTGGCCCGTTAAAGCAGCCAGAACCAGAGAAAACCAAGACCATTCTGTTTAAGCGGCCAGTACCAGAACGAATTGAGAACCCCCGGCTGAAGCGGTCAGAACCAGAGGGAACCGAGAACCCCTTGCTGATCAGACAAAAACCAGAGCTCACTGAGAACCCCCGGCCGACCGGATCTTCCTCTATCACCTTGCTGCTTGGACGAAGCGGGATGGAGGCTTCGCTTTCCACGGCGCTGGTGTTAAAGAGCGCTTTAAAACTACGGATTGAGTTAAATACCACGGTTCAGGTTTTATACCCGGAATTAACAGTGGCAGCCGGGGAACTGGATAAACTTTACCAGGAAGCCCGCGATGCGGGCGTACGTTTTTATCGTTATCCAGCATCGGAGCCGCCGCAAGTCCGGGAGGAGGCGGGAATGAAAACGCTGGTTTTCTCCGATCCTTTATTGCCCCCAGGCTTTCCCCCTTTAGAGATTGGCATAGATCGCCTGGTCATCGCGGAAGAGTATCTACCGGCTCCGGAGATTAAACATTTGGCCGAATTGGCTGGCTTAGCGGTTAGCGGGGAAGGGTTTTTAGAGGCTGAAGAGTTGCCTTATTGGGCCGGGCGGACTAATCGGCGGGGGATTTATGCGCTGGGTCTGCTGCGCGGACCGACCCGGGTCCTCGACTTGTTGGAAGAACTCGCAGCAGTCGAGGTAGATTTAAACGATTGTTTAAACAATCACCGACCGAATCCGGCCGCTCAGGTCGACCCGCAGCTCTGTGCAATCTGCTTAACCTGTTACCGTGTCTGTCCCCATAGGGCGGTGGAATTAATCTACGCTCCGGGGCCAATGCCGCAGAACAAACTGAATCAGCTGGTGGCCTGGATTCATCCCCAGGCGTGTCAAGCCTGTGGAACCTGCATAGTCGAGTGTCCGGCGCAGGCCATTCGCTGGGCTGATACGGTGGAATCAGGTCTGCCGTTGGACCAGGAGCTACTCCTTGGCCAAAACCGGCTTTATCGGATACCGGCAGCCGATGTTTTGACAACTGACGTTTCGGCAGCCGACGTTAACAAAATGAATAAAAAAACGGCCGAGCACGGGGAACATGCCGGGAACAGGGAACGTGCCGAGCGCGGCGAACATGCTGAGCACGAAGATTATGATGCTGCGGAGCTGAGCGAACCGCTTAATCCGGCGACAGCCGGCAGGCCGGTAAAAAAGAAAGCGCTGTCGTCAGTCCGGCTTGTAGCCTTGGCTTGCGTTAACTCCGGATATCTGGCGTTTCAAAATTTGGCTTCAACCTTATCGGTTTTTGACCCAAAAGGTTTGACGGACCAAGCGGACGCTGCTGTGGAAATTCTGGCGCGGATTAAAGTCCAGGCTGTTCCCTGCGCTGGCAGCGTCGATGTCTTAACTGTGCTGAATCTTTTGGCCGAAGGATATGACGGCGTTTTAATCTGCGCTTGTTACAAGGAGGCGTGTCTGCACGGAAACGGGCCAAAGCGAGCGCTAAAGCGCTGGCCGGTCACGCAGAATTACCTTGAAATGCTGGGCTGGTCGAACCGGGTGGCTCTGGTTTCCCTGGCTGGACCAAACCCGAACCATTTGGCGGGCAGTCTGCGACAGCTGGCCTTAAATATCAGGGGTTTAGGTGGTGGGATGGTTGATAATTGCTGAAAGGAAGCCCTTAGCGGAGATTCGCCGTTTACTGGAACCTTACCGACGGGTTCTGGTGCTCGGGTGTCGGGGCTGCGTAACCGTCTGTATGGCCGGAGGGGCCAAGGAAACCGCAGTCTTAAGTGCCTGGCTGCGTGTAGACAGTCGCGAAGCGGGGCAGGAACGACAAGTTCTGGAAGATACCGTGGAACGGCAGTGTGAATATGAATTGCTCAAACCGATAGCTGCCCGTTTGAATGAGGAACCGCCGGTGGAGGCGATCCTCTCCCTGGGCTGTGGAATCGGGGTTCAAGCCCTGGCAGATTGTTTTCCGGATTTGCCGGTTTTGCCGGGTCTAAATACCAGTTTTCTGGGGATGCCGGAGCGAACCGGCACCTGGGTGGAACGGTGTCATGCCTGCGGGCAATGCCTGCTCGACCAAACTGGGGGAATCTGTCCCATTGCGCGCTGCGCCAAAAATTTGCTGAACGGACCGTGTGGCGGCTCTCAGGCGGGTCTTTGCGAGATCGGCAATGGAACCGCGTGCGCCTGGAGTCAAATCCATGCCCGCTTAGCTCGGCTAAAACAGCTGGATAAATTAACAGATTTGGCTTTGCCGAAAAACTGGTCCCTGGACCGGGACGGGGGACCAAGGCGTTTGACCCGGGAAGACTGGGAGGAGGAGACCTAAAAGTGAAATCAAACAGTAATCTGGAAAAGGTATTGGCCGCCGGTCACTTTGGGGTCTGTACGGAAATTGGTCCTCCCAAAAGCTGTGACGCGGAAGTAATCCGGCGCCACGCCGAAACCCTGCGTGGGTATGCCGATGCTTTTAATGTAACTGACAACCAGACTGCGATCGTCCGGTTGTCCAGCGTCGCGGCTTCAGCGATTTTAACCCGCCTGGGACTCGACCCGGTCTTGCAGATGACCTGCCGCGACCGTAATCGGATTGGCCTGCAATCTGATTTGCTTGGGGCAGCCGCACTGGGTATCAATAATGTCCTGTGTCTGACCGGGGATCATCAGAGTTTTGGCAATCATCCAGAGGCCAAAAACGTTTATGACCTGGATGCCATTCAGCTTATCCATGCTGTAAAACAGATGCGGGATGAAGGTCGCTTTTTGTGCGGTGAGGAAATGAAAGTTCCACCAAAGCTGTTTATCGGCGGAGTGGCCAATCCGTTTGCGGATCCGTTTGAGTTCCGGGTAGTCCGGCTGGAAAAGAAAATCGCTGCCGGGGCCGACTTTATCCAGACCCAGGCGATTTTGGACATGGAACGCTTCGAACGTTTTATGGAACTGGTCCGGTCCAGGGGTTTAGACCAAAGGGCTTATATCCTGGCTGGACTGATGCCGATTAAATCGGCCAAGATGGCCCGCTATATGCAAAAAAACGTGGCTGGGATGATGGTGTCCGAAGATATCTGCCGGCGGCTGGAAAAGGCGGAAGACGTAAAAGCGGAAGCAGTTGAACTGGTAGTGGAACAAATTAAGCAGGTGCAAAAAATTAAAGGCGTAGCCGGGGTGCATTTAATGGCTGTGGCTTGGGAAGATATCATTCCAACGGTTGTGCAGCAGGCCGGTCTCTACCCCCGGCCATTGGTTTAGGGGGGTGCAACGGTGGATTACCAAGTGATAATCGTGGGAGGCGGCTTGGCTGGCTTAAGCGCAGCCCGCGAATTAAGCCGGACCGGGCTTACGGTACTGGTGGCGGAAAAAAATCCATTCCTGGGCGGACGGGCCGCCGGTTTGGCTTGTATGGCCACTGGCGAGTGCCAAAAGTGCGGTGCCTGTTTACCAGGTCAGGTTCAGCAGGAATTGGCGCACCAGACCGGGCTTTCGGTTTTAACCAGTCATGAAGTGCAAGAAATTATCCCGGCATCGGATCTAAAGACTGATCCGACGCCGGCGCCTTCGCTGACGCCGCCCCCATTTCCCCTTTATACGGTTAATTTAAGGCGGATTGGCCTTAAAGGGCCGTTGCCTGAACTTAAAAGTTTTATCACCCCAACCGTTTTAATCGCCTCCGGCTATCAGCCGTTTACGGCCGGTCTTCGGGGTGAGTTTGGTTATGGCCGATACCCGGGAGTAGTATCCAGTCTGGATTTGGAACGGATTTGGCAGGAACATGGCAGTCTGGCTCCGGTTTTTGGCAACTTGCGCCGGGTCGCCTTTATTCAGTGCGTGGGCAGTCGGGATCGTCGGGGAGGGAACCCTTTTTGCTCCAAAGTCTGCTGTGGTTACGCGGCCCGGATGGCCCGGCGGATTAGGTGGGAGGCAGCGCAGACGAGCGTCACGATTTTTCATCAGGATTTTCAGGCCCGGCCAGCGCTTTGGTCCGCTCTGACTGTTGCGGATCCCGAAATCACTTTAATCCGCAGCCTGCCGTCTCAAGCGTACCAGCTGCCAAGGCAGGGCGTTGTTTTAAATTGGGAAGCTGCCCCCGCCGGTGGGAACCAAACAGCGGAATTTGATCTGGTGGTGCTTTCTGTAGGGATTACGGCGGGCGATTTTAACGCTGAGGCCGAGAAAAGTCTGGGAATTGCCCGGGATCCGGGCGGCTTCTTGGCTGCTTCCGGCTTGGCTGCCGACGCTACTGACGAAGTTGGCTATGCTGGTGCAGCCTGCGCTGCCGGCGTTACCGACGAATTTTGGCGGCGGGCCGGGGTTGCTGGCACTGCCGACGTTGCCGACGTTGCCAGTGTTGCTGGCGTTACCGAAGACTTTAGGCGAGCCGGGGTTTTTCTGGCCGGCACCTGCAGCGGTCCGGCGGATCTGGCGACTACCTTTGCCCAAGGGAAGCGCGCGGCCGGTCAGATAATCGAATACCTGAATCGGGAGGCTTGCGAAGGTTCTGCCGGCTGAAACTAAAGCCGAGTCAGTAAATGGTCCAGGGTCTCTGCGTAGGTCTGCAGCAATTGATATTCTTCCGGGTTGGAGAAGTAACCCAGTTCCATATCGTGCAGAGCAATCAGTCGAGCCTGGATTAATTTATCCGCGAGATCCATTTTCGGGGAGCGGAAATAAGTGCTCACCCGATTTAGAATTTTGGCCTCCTGGCTGCTTAAAGCCTCAAAAAAAAGCCCTTCAGAATCCATTCCTGAACCTCCTGTTTCGTTCAATTCTTTATAACTCGGTGAAAACCAGCGTTTTCATTCCCGCTTCCGCCCGGATTTGTGCTGGGGGTAATAAAGGAACAGCTTTTAATTTTTAGGATTCTACTAAAGTCCAAAAAAACTGCAAACCGGCGACTCCAACTAGCTTATGATGACCGCCTTGATTTAATGATAGGTAATTTAAGTGAATTTTTTTGGCATGTTCTCACGCTCATTTGAATAGTTTTTAATGAGTTTAATGACGGGTGGTGCAGAAGATGCCAGATAAAACTTCACGGCAGCTTGAGGCCGAAATGCTGGAGAAGGTAGACGAATTGATCGACTGTTTAATGGCCAGCGGGCTGGAAACTGGGGATAAGCGCGATCAGGAATTAAAGGCCGGAGTAGGTAAAATCAAACAGATAGCGGACCTGTTTTTGACTAACTATCCCCAGGCTGTTGAATATTTGGACTTGGCTTTAAAAGAAATGGTGGGTCAGAAATTAGCGGATCCTAAATTATTGACCTCGTTTTTAAGCCTGTCGGATAACCTGGACGAGGTCATCCAGGAGGGCCTGCGGCAGTTTAGTTCGGGGGAGCAACTGCCTTTTGAACCCGATGGACTGGAAAAATCGGGTTGGTTGGGAACCGCCCCGCATTTAACCCTGGTGGATAACTCCAAACGCTTGGAAACTGGCCAAGAATCGCCAGTTGTAAACCGCCTAAGCGACAGCAGCGAAGGCGCTGCTGGGTCGGGCGGGGAAAGCCGGGAAGCAGCCGAAACGGTTGACCAAGGCGATAGAGCCGACCATGCCGATCAGGCTGGCCAACTGACAACCGGCGAAGGTTTAAAAGCGCAAACAAAAGCGAATGCCGAAAACCAGGTGCCGCTGGATCCTTTGGAATGGTCACTCTCGGTGCTTTATCCGGGGGAGCGCCGGATTCCAAACTACACCCAAGGGAATCGGACCGTGCCTTGGTATCTCCCAGAGCAGAAACTGGCTCTTAATTGGCGGTTCATTGATCAGTCGTCTGAAAGTACGGCCAAACGTTTTTGGGAGCAGCGGGGGATTTCTCTGGTCTTTTTAAACGAAGCGGATCTGGGCAATCACCGCTCCATCGAACGTCAAATTCGCCGGCAACTTAGGTGATTGACTACGGGAAATATGGGTGTTAAAATGGAGATTAACAAGATATGAAATCAGCAATGAACGGGATAGTATTTGGCAATCTCCATCCAGCGAGCCGGCGGGGGTGGAAGGTCGGTCGGAGAAACCAAAGAAAGCCACCCGTAAGCTGTCGGTTGAAAAACCATTTTGGCTGGGTATTTAGTATAAGCCTACGCGGGAATCTTGCTTAGCTTATGCGGGCATTTAGCTTAGCCTAAGTGAATGGTCTATTAGATCAGACCGGTTAACCCACCGTTAAAGGGTATTTTGAGGTGGGCTTTAACAGCCAATTAGGGTGGTACCGCGAGATAAGTCTCTCGTCCCTTGGGGAGAGAGGCTTTTTTTATTAATCACTTTTTAAATCAAACGAAGGGAGCGGGAATAATTTGCGCGAAATCCTCGAGTTGCTGCAGGAAGACGGCCGGATAACCCCGGAAGAAATTGCAGTGCGCTTAGGCCGTGAGGTGGACTGGGTAATCAAGGTAATGGCGGAACTGGAAAAGGAAAAAGTAATTTTAAGTCATAAGACCTTGATCAATTGGGAGCGCATTGGTGGTAACGGCGTTACGGCCGTGATTGAGGTAAAGGTTACCCCAGAACGGGAAGTGGGTTTTGAAAAGGTGGCGGAACGCATCTATCGCTTCCCGCAGGTTAGAAGCGTATACCTTATGTCCGGCGCCTATGATCTGCTGGTAACCATTGAAGGCAAAAGCATGCATGAGGTAGCCTTTTTCGTTGCCGAAAAACTGGCGACATTAGAACACGTACAGGGTACGGCAACCCATTTTGTTTTAAAGAAATACAAACAAGACGGGGTTATCTTTGAAGACAGCGAAGAAGATTTTAGATTGGTGGTGACCCCATGACCAAAAGCAGCAGGAAGAAGCCCGACCTTTCCGCGACCGCACCATTATCGGCCAAACCGGCCTGGAACCCGGCTACCTGTGTTTCACCGCTGGTTCGGGATTTGCCGCCTTCCGGCATCCGGAAATTTTTTGATCTGGTCACCCAGA
>CAYXHK010000072.1:3288-9257 GCA_964464665.1 uncultured Syntrophomonadaceae bacterium | reverse complement strand
TTAAAATCCCACGGTGGCAACACCGTACCGGTTCGACCCCGGTTTCCGGCACCACTGTTATCAAAGCCTCCAAGATTTCTGGAGGCTTTTTATTTGGCAACTCCTCACTTCTATTTAGCATTTTTTGTGGAAAAATTGACCATATCGAAGAAAAACGTTATGGTTTGTGAGATTTAATTTAAGAAATAGGCCAATTAGTAATAAACCTGTCCGACCGATGCCGCTACCCCACCCTTGAATCACAATGTATTTGCCGCCCAGCCGAACCGAAAACTATACGACTTTAAAGACGGCTTTAAAGGAATTTGTACTTTAATATAGAATTACTCATCTACAAAAATAAACATGTCTGTGTATATAGTAATCTCCCACCCTGTTTATTTAGGGGGAAAAGGAATGAGTATATACCAAATTGCCGATCTAATTGTGGCTATCCGGGCAAAAGGTCAGACTCTAAAAAAACAACTCCCGCCCTATAAGGTAAACTCAACCCGCCCGGTGGACATCAACATAGCATTGCCGGATGATTTTTTGCGGCAAAAGCAAGAGGAAAATCCTCATCTAAGTCTTAACGAATGTGAATACATCTGGACCGGCGCAGAGTTTTACCGACAATTATTAGACTTTGATGGCTTTGTATTGCATGCCTCCGCGATTTCCTTCGAGGGAAAAGCTTATCTTTTCTCTGCCCCCTGCGGTACCGGCAAGTCTACCCATGTCAGGCAGTGGCAGAAACATTTTGGCATTGATAATGTTGTCATTATTAATGACGACAAGCCAGCCATTCGACTGAATAATAACCAATTCTATGTCCATGGAACCCCCTGGAGCGGAAAAAGCCCATATAACACCAATATCAAAGTGCCCTTGCAAGCCATCTGCTTTCTCGAACAGTCGACCCAAAACTGGATAGAAAAAATTGAGAATAAAGCTATTCTCAAGCTAGTTTTCAATCAAACCCTACGACCCCATCAGATGCAGCCTATGGATAAATTGCTGAGTCTACTGGATAAATTAATCCAACAAATTCCGGTTTATAAAATGGGCTGTAATATCAGTGAAGAATCAGTAATCATGGCTTGCCAGGAAATGTCCGGCAAGTATTATATTTCAAGGAAGGGTGAGAAAAATCAAAACTAAAGCAGGATACATGCTTCGCGAAGTAGCCGGAAATAATGTGGTGGTCGCAATCGGCAAGGCCACTGTTGATTTCAACGGATTAATCAGTTTAAATGATACTGGCGCATTTCTGTGGAAGCAGTTGGAGAAGGGCGCTGACCAAGACGATTTGCTTTCAGCCGTACTGGATGAATACGACATTGATGAGGCCGACGCCAAAGCCGATATCGCGGAATTTATCGAGAAGCTTAAAGGTGCCGATTTACTTGAATAAGCGAGTCTCCCTTAACGAAGTATCTTCTCTGATGGAGGAAACTCTAAAGAATGGCGGCGAAGTGGCCTTTAACCCCGGCGGCAACAGTATGCGCCCTATGCTGCGTGACCGGCAAGATAAAATCATACTGATACAGCCCCCAGACAAACTAAAAAAATACGATATCCCCTTCTACAAGA
Organism: uncultured Syntrophomonadaceae bacterium; assembly: GCA_964464665.1. Taxonomy (GTDB): domain Bacteria; phylum Bacillota; class Ch66; order Ch66; family Ch109; genus CAYXHK01. The sequence goes on along the minus strand of CAYXHK010000072.1, from coordinate 7,685 downwards.
GGCAGAACGGGCAATTTGTCCTGCACCGCGTTGTGACGGTAAAGGGGGATGACTATGTGCTCTGCGGCGACAATCAAAGTCAGCGGGAATACGGAGTCAGGCATGATCAGGTTATTGCCGTGGTCAAAGCTTTTTATTATCGGGGGAAATACATAGACTGCCGCACCAATAAATCCTACCGGCTGTATTGTATAATATGGGTCGCTCTGATCCCTGTACGCCATATCTTCTCTGCATTGCGGAAATTCGCCGGTAAAGCGAGGGGAAAACTCCTTGAAAGATAAGGCTGCACGGTTAAATATCAGTTCCATGCACAGTGGCTCATTCAAGGAGAACTCCATGAAAGATAAGGCGACACTGCAATGGCTGTATCATAATTCCCGAACCCAACTGACCCCTATGATTATTTTGATCCTCGGCAATGCGCTTATTGCCGTATGTGGAGTAGCCTTTGCCCTGGTTTCCCGGGGGGTAATTGATGGGGCGGTATCCCGAGACCGGCAAGCCCTGATCTTCTTTACCCTTATATTACTGGGTGTTATCCTGCTGCAACTGCTTCTGAACCTCTTATGCCGGCATCTCGAAGAAATTATTAAAGCCCGGTTGGAGATGAAATTTAAAAGCCAACTCTATTCCAAACTGCTCCGCAAAGACTATCCCGCCGTTTCCGCCTACCACAGCGGTGAACTGCTCAACCATCTGACCAGCGACGTAACCATTATCAGCAATGATGTGGCCACCATTGTCCCCCATCTGGCTTTATTATGTACCAGGTTAGTGGGAGCATTTACCGTACTGGTTGCTTTAGATCCCCTGTTTGCCCTGGTTTTCGCAGTTGGCGGCTCCCTTGTCTTCATAGTCGCCCAATCCTTTCGCGGCCTAATGAAGCAATTACATAAAAATGTACAGGAAACCGACGGCAAGGTGCGATCCTTTTTACAGGAAAGCCTGGAAAACCTATTGGTAGTGAAAGTCTTTGGGGTGCAAAAGCAAATGGAAGAACGGGCCGCGCGTCTTCAGCAGGATAATTACCAGGCCAAAAGAAAACGCATGACCATCAGCATATTGGCCAACAGTGGATTTGGGTTTATATTTCAGCTTGGTTATTTGTTTGCTCTGATATGGGGCGCTTATAAGCTTTACTTACAAAGCTTCAGTTTTGGGACCCTAACCGCCATACTCCAACTGGTGGGACAGATCCAAACCCCCTTTGTCGGGCTATCCGGCCTGCTGCCCAAATATTACGCGATGCTGGCTTCCGCTGAAAGAATAATGGAATTGGAACGCTTGGATGATGAAACAGAGCTTAATGCCGCAGACATGGATACTTCCAGCTTGGAGCAAAATTTTAGAGCTGTTGTCTGCACCAATATAAGCTTCAAATATGACCGGGACAGCATTTTGGAGAATGCCAGTCTTTATATCAACAAAGGGGATTTTATGCTGCTCTCGGGCATCTCCGGGATTGGCAAGAGCACCCTCATAAAACTCCTCCTGGGGGTGTATAAACCGGATAAAGGAGAAATCTATCTGCAAACCCATGATAACCAAAGGGTAAACATTGACCAGCACTCCAGAAGGCTTTTTTCCTATGTACCCCAGGGCAATCTATTGCTTTCCGGCACCATCAAAGAAAACATTTCCTTTATCCGGTCCACCGCCAGCGATGATGAAATAATGCGGGCAGCCCGGATAGGTTGCGCGGAAGAATTTATTAACCAGTTGCCAAATGGCCTTAACACCGTAATAAGAGAAAAAGGCCACGGTTTATCTGAAGGTCAGATTCAGCGTCTGGCCATAGCCAGGGCTGTTTTGAGCAATACCCCCATATTGATTCTGGACGAAGCCACCTCTGCCCTTGACGAAGGCACAGAGCAAAGACTGCTCCGCAATATAAAGGCGATTCCGGGTAAAACCTGCCTGATTATTTCTCACCGCAAAGCCGCCTTGGCAATCTGCAATAAAGAGGTTATTATTGAAAATAGGAGCATCATATCCCGGGGGGGAGGGGAGTAGTAATGACCATTCATCCGGCTAAACACCCGACCGGCAGTTACTTAATCCAGCTTCTGGCCTCCGTACTGCACGGAAAAACCCCGCCGTCATTAACCCCGGAGCTTGACCTTGGGGCTCTCTATAAACTGGCGGCGCGGCATAATGTGGCCAATATGGCGTACTACGGTTTAATAAAGCTAGATCCATTACCACCACCGGCAATATTGAAGCCTTTTCAGGATGCCCGCAACAAAGCTCTGGCCCGGGAAGCCCGGCAAGAACTGGAGGTCTGCCAGGTTTTATCCGCCTTTGAAGAAAACCAGATTAAGCATATGCCCCTAAAAGGATATATCATTAAAAACGTCTATCCCCGGCCCGATATGCGGCTAATGGCGGATATTGATATTTTAGTGGAGGAAAGTAAACTAAATAAAGCTAAGGGCATTATGCTTGCTCTTGGTTATACTGCAGTCAGCGATTCCGGCAACCATGATGTATACCATAAAAAACCGGTGATGAATATAGAACTTCACCGGGCTCTTATCGCCAAAAGATACATTGATTTATATACTTATTTTGGGACCGGTTGGGAGCGGGCAGTTTTACGCGAAGGTGAAAACTACCATTACGTAATGTCCTGGGAGGATTTCTATATTTATCTTATCGGCCATATGGCCAAACACTACCAAAACGCAGGCACCGGCATCCGTTCGGTTATCGATGTGTGGGTGTACAAAAACCACTTTCAAAATCAGCTGAACTGCAGTTATATCCAAAATGAGCTTGAAAAATCAGGATTATATGACTTTACCAAAAACATGGAGGGTTTGTCGGAATGCTGGTTTGATGGCAGGGAGAGCAATGAACATTATGAAGCGATTACTGAATTTATACTGACCAACGGCACCTATGGCACCGGCCGCCAGGCAACCTTGAGCAGCTTTATGAAAACAAGAAATGACAACGACAGCTTTTTGACCGCCAAGCTTAAATTCACCGGCAGGATTCTCTTTCCTGGACGGCAGCATATGGCCATCCTGTTCCCCTGCCTGGATAAGTTCCCCTTTCTCTTGCCCTTCTGTTGGTTAATTCGGGGTGTACGAACAGTTCTGTTCAAACCGGCCAGTATCAAACATAGACTTGGTAATGCTGCTTCCCTGACAGAAGTCAGATCAGCAGAAATGGAAACAATACAGCGGCAGTCCGGATTGTCCGGGCTTTAGGCAAAATTGCCGTCCTTATGCTATTATTCGTTTCCCCGTCCAAGTCATAATTGCTTAACATAACAAAACACCCCGGCTTCATATGCTTCCACTAACGCTTAAAATAATTAAATACGGGTTTATTTAATCTGCTGTTTAACCCGATTCTAAAATGCTGTTCTACAATAACGTTATAAAGCTTGTTTGTTTTCATTGCTTCCTTTGTTTTCAAGGCTTTCTCCTGCGGGCTGCTTCACCTTCACCACTATGGTTTTCGCTATGTAATCGTGCAGCGCCCGCTTATTCTTGCCTAGGGCCGGCAGATAGCTTAGATGCCAAGGGGTAGGGGAAAACCCGAAGTGACTCAAGAAACCAAAAACCGTTAACCCCCGGGCCACCAGTTCTCTAAAAAGAAAGCGATTCAGCGTGAGATCTTTGCCGGCTAGGTCCGCCACCTTAATGCCATTCCACTTTTTCCCCAGCGTCTGCCCATTGTTTTTATAGGCATAGACAGCGAAATACGCCAGGGTGAAAACGATAAATATTGTGTATAAAACAAACGGAGCGGCTCTGTTCAACACGATGTTCAATTCATGTCCGAAGCATTTTTGGCTGACGCTAAGCAGCAAAGAAAATAAAACCTGGGTCAGTTTCAAAATTACAAACAGAATAATACTGTCAACGATAAAGGCGAAGAAACGGTCGCTAAAACCGGCCCGCTCAGGCTGCACAGAAACCGATTCACCGGTTAACCCGGTTCCACCCCCAACTTTGGATTCCATAACGAAGCTCCTCACCCAACTTTTTTCTATGCCGCCGAGCCGAGAAATTGCTCGTGGCAAACGATGCAGTTAATCCTTCAGATATCCAATTCCCAAATTCTGCCTAATTATTCACTTCGTTTAAATGATAAATCTACCGCAGCGTTGTGCGTGCGTGTAGGAATAGTACTCTCCATGACCACCACTCCATGTATTAAACTCATTTAGAGTCCATTTTTTCACTGATGGCTTTCAGCTGTTCCTCAATACTGGCCAACTGTCTGGTGATCTTACGGTAGAAACTGACAAATCCATAGATAATCAAAAGGATAATCAAAAGCGGGATGGCAAAATTGAACAATATCAAAATTAACTCCCATGGACCTAAATTCATAAAAGCAACCTCCCTAATTATAAATAATTATAAATATATTTCTAG
>CAYXHK010000072.1:0-3278 GCA_964464665.1 uncultured Syntrophomonadaceae bacterium | reverse complement strand
CTAGAATCGCCAAATAGCTCCTGACATGACGTTATCTACTTCTACACAAAAGTTTAATAGTCCTCCCTTGCCGCGATTATCGCCCAACCTGTTTGTGTTTATCGGAGATTGTTTCCCAATTTGATCTGATTAATAGCAGTGCGTGCGTTGTCTATTAAATAGTCGAATTTACGGCAATATTTTGGGAGGATTTTAAAAAATATGTTTAAATTTGGATTTACTTGGCAATTATTTTTTTGTCCCCTCAGGGGACACAATTGAATAATCGCTCATATGACCGGCAAAATAGAGCAAGCACCCCGTTTGCACTGGTTTTGGCTACAATATTCCCTTCTATATAAACATCCACGTCTATCTTTGCCTCCCCGTCTTCCGTTATCTCGGTATGGATGGCCGGGTTTTTCTGCAGCGATTACCCGGTCGGGGCGCTCAGTAGCTAATACCTGCGGTAACAGGCTGTAAGGGTAATCCTCAATAAACTGCTCCAGGATTCCACTCTCGTTAACTAAATCCGTCTGGATGCTGCTGATTCGCCGTTTTACTTCCGCCACCAATTCCGGATTGATCAATCCGTGAACATACATGACGCCTACGTTGGCCCGATTGCGATAGCCCACCTTTAATCTTTCGGTTACCAGGTTTTCGTTTCTAAAATGTTTGCGCACCAAAGACAGGTTGTTCCTCAGGGTTTCGCCAAACCCTTCCTGCGGAGCCCGTATCGCCTGTTCAATCGTAGGCTTTTCTATGTTTCGATTGGTAAACCCCCGAGTATCAACCGCGATGGCACGGTCTAATCCCTCCAGAAATATCACCGTGTCTCCATCATTTACCGCATCCAGTACTGCGCGGAAATTATCGCAGATTTCCACGGAACTACCCGGCAGCAGTCGCTCGCTAACCAAGGCGGCTAGTCGGTTAACTCCAGGGTTGGGGGTTTCCGCCGAAAAAATCATCAGGGCTTGGAAAAGCATATTCTGGATCTGTTTGTTGGTAATGCTATTTATATAGATTACAAACCCTCTGACTGGCGGAACGGTGCCCAGAGCAAAATCCCGGATCTCGACATCAATATTTAGCGGGAGTCGGTAAAGCTCTTTCAAAGCCTCCCGATTCTTTTCCAGCGATGAGGTGAGGTAATATCTTTGATTGACGTTATTATTCGTTTTCTCCCCGCCGTTTGAATTTGGTTTTGTCTTAATATTTTTTGACTTTATACCTAAACGCCTCGAGAAACTCGCCTTAATTCTAGACCTGGAGGCAGTGTTGTCTGAAGGCTGTCTTTTGGCTGACCGTCTTGCATTTTCATCATCCTTTGGCTGCCGGGATGCTGATTTTTCGCTTTCAGTCTCGGTTAAAACAAACCCCTCTTTATCCGGATTCTCTTTATAGGTTATCAACTTTAATAAATTCCCTAATCGCCCCATAAAGTTTTCCTTCCTTTACTAATCGTGCAATATTATATTCTTTCCAATACCCCCTTATATATGAGCGGCGCAAAAAAGACTCCCCTGGACTTTAGATTCCGGAGGAGTCGATTAATTTTAAAGCTTAATCCTTTGGGCTTTCGGCTACGTTATTGTAATTTTTAAGGTGGGCGGAGCCGAGTAGCCGCCACCGCCACCGCCGCCAGTACTCTTTTCGTTAATCTTGATGGAGGAATTTTACACAATAATTTGGACTTGATCCAGCCTATCCTTATTAATCGGTTATTTTATAAAACATAATAAAGGCAACAAAATAGTTAACCGTAGTTTCCTCCGGCGTTGATCCAGAATAATCTATAAGCAGGAGGTGAACTATTATGCCTTGGAATGCTACTTTACAATACCTGATAAATCAACCGATAGGCGTATCGCTGGCGGACGGCACTGGGGTTTCCGGGATACTTTGCAGTATAACCCATAAAGAAATATACCTGATGGAATATTTGTACCATACCCAGTTTGCCTTAAAACACTACCCGCTCAGCCGAATCCAGGATGTTCTGCCGTTTCCGTCCTGCAATAATACGGGACCACTGTATTAATCTAAACTGCAGTCTGCATAAAAAAGGAGTGCAAATTGATTACACCCCAAACGTTGTACCATAGGTTTTAAAATTGGGATGTAGACTATTAACACTCCTTTTTTAGACTCGATTAAGCTCGGCTGACTTTTCTTAACCCCGGTTAATAAATTACTCATTCAAATTGAACAATTGCCTCAAGCCTACTCTGGATTTTGGCAGCGTCAATCCCGCCGTCCATAAGAAACTCCTGATTTATAAAAACCAAAGGGAAAACGTGACCCTGCTGCGTTAAATAATCTACCTGGGGATAAGTCCCATAAGCCTTTAGATCCGTATCAAAATACTTAACTTCCACCTTGTTTCCATATTTCGCGCTTAAGATTTTAACCAAGTCCGCCGTTGCTTCCTCTGTTAATTCAGTTGCTCCGCAACTGTCCGGCAGACCGCCTCAAACAATGCTGATCGGGGAACCATTAAATACTTCAATAAGAATCTTATTTCCAGGCATACCCAACGACCCCTTCCCGGTTATTTCTGATTTAATTGCTTGATTATAACATGCTGCTGTGACAAAACGTATAGTTATGTGGATCCAAACGAGAGTTCATAACTAAATAACCATAATTAATAAGCCATATATCTTCAAATGAAAACAGCCGCTGTTTAAACAACAGCAACTGTTTTTTACATTTTATTTTTTGTCCCGTTTTACCTCATCTGGGGAATGAAGGTTGCGCAATCGGTTTCCTGCGAGCTGCTGGCATTCTTGTGTTGAACTTCTATTTTTTCAGCACAGCAATGGTCGCCCCGCATGTAATAATGACAAGTGTTGACCTCGCATTTAATCCCTTCGTTGGGATGATCCATTCTTTGGGGTTTCATCTTAAAGCCTCCTTCAATTAATTAGTTATTAGTTCCGGTTATATTATCTGAAGCAGGCCAGTCTTTTATGTAAGGCAAGTTTAGGTTAGTCTGCTTTAATGGGCACCACCAAAAATTACCGAAGAAATCTAATTTAACTTAATTCGAATCAATCAGCCGCTGCCCCAGCTCGAGAATCTCATCCTGCTCTGCTCTTGGCAGCCCGGCCAGGTACTCTTTTAAATATAGCCGTAATGCCGTTTCAGCTTCAGTTAGGTCCACGGCTTGAATTTCCGGATTATATGCGTGTCGTTTAAGCAGCACAGCCAGCTCCACCTTATCCAGCATCCCAAAAACCGTCCGGGTTTCTTCGGCGTTCAACCGCACTTCGAGGAGCATCTCTTCCAAG
>CAYXHK010000071.1:7655-9276 GCA_964464665.1 uncultured Syntrophomonadaceae bacterium | reverse complement strand
GAAAACTTTCTGCTCAACTTCGAAGGGATCGTCATCGTGGTTTCCCACGACCGGCATTTTTTGAATAAAGTCTGTACCCATATTGTGGATATTGATTTTGGGAAAATAAAAATCTATGTCGGGAACTATGATTTTTGGTATCAATCCAGTCAATTGGCGCTGCAACTGGCTCGAGACAAGAATAAAAAGCTGGAAGAGAAAAGAAAAGACCTGCAGGAATTTATTGCCCGGTTCAGTGCCAATGCCTCTAAATCAAAACAGGCCACTTCCCGGAAAAAGCAGCTGGAAAAACTGACCCTGGAGGATATAGAACCGTCTTCCCGCAAATACCCCTTCATTGGCTTTAAACCGGAACGAGAAGCGGGAAATGAGATCTTAACGGTTGACCAATTAAGTAAAACGATAGATGGCCAGCCGGTTCTGCAAAACGTCAGTTTTATAGTCAACAAGGGAGATAAGATTGCTTTTGTGGGACGGGACGGGATTGCCAAGACCACGCTCTTTAAAATTCTAATGGGCGAGCTGGAAGCCGATCAGGGGGAGTATAAGTGGGGGATCACCACTTCCCAGGCTTATTTTCCGAAAGATGATGCCTCTTTCTTTGAAGGGGTAAAACTCAATCTCGTAGACTGGCTGCGCCAGTTCTCGGAGGAACAATCCGAAACCTTTATCCGCGGTTTCCTGGGGAGGATGCTCTTTTCCGGCGAAGAAGCCTTGAAAGAGGCGCGAGTCCTCTCCGGCGGGGAGAAAGTCCGCTGCCTGTTTGCCAAAATGATGCTCAGCAGCGCGAACGTGCTGATCCTGGATGAGCCGACCAACCACCTGGACCTCGAGTCCATAACCGCGGTGAATAATGGGCTGATTAATTTTAGCGGGACCATCCTTTTTACTTCCCATGACCACGAGTTTGTGCAGACCGTGGCCAATCGGATCATTGAGATTACGCCCAAGGGATTAATCGATAGACAGACCACCTATGACGAGTACCTGGACAACGAAGACATTCAGCAGCGGCTGGCTGAAATGTATAGTTAGGAATTAGAACGTTAGACTAAACCGCGGCTAAACTGCAACTCAGGCTAATTTCATTTGCCTGAGTTGCAGTTTCAAGTTTATATTCTTTTTAAAAGATGCTGTATAATATCTAAACATGTTCCTATTGCGTTGACCTTAGTAAAGCAACTTAACTTGCCGGTATTTGCGTCATCAATCAGTCCTGAACCTGAGGTGCTGGCTGAAAACCTGAAGAATTGCAAGCGATAGCGTGGCGGCTGGCGTCGAAAAAGGAGGTTTTCATGAAAAAAGTCCCTCTGATTATTACGCTTATAGTATTGCTGTTTTGTTCTGCTTGTTCGAGCAATCCCGCCATTAGTCCGTCAGAGCCAATTAATTCAAACGCAGTCCCCGCAACCGGCGAATCAAGTATTCCGTCGAATGACGTACAGGCACTGCGTGGAGAATATTTTGATTTTGCCATTGAAAACCGCTTCGACTATGTACCCCTGTTTGATGAAGGGAAAGCCCCTTCAAGCAGTGCGGAATACCTTTTTTACGCCTTTGCCATCAACCTCGATAATTGGGGTGACGACAAGGGCACAATGACCCGTGATTATGTGGAGCA
>CAYXHK010000071.1:0-7555 GCA_964464665.1 uncultured Syntrophomonadaceae bacterium | reverse complement strand
GTACGAAAAACTGAGTGTTTTAAATATTATTTGAATCAGGCTACCGGTGCCGTAGTATTTCTTTCTCACACTTTAGTGGAGACAACTGACTGGAAACCTACAGCATATGCAACTGTCAACAACCTCGACGGCGTTGCTATTACTGTAAAGGAAGGGACCGTCTCCCCCACCGGTTTAGCAGTAGGATTGGTGAATAACTCCGGCAGTCAGTACATTTACGGCGAGTACTTTTGCCTGGAGAAGAAAATCAATGGAGCCTGGTATCAGGTTCCATTGGTAATTGACGGCAACTACGGGTTTAATGAGATCGCCTATGTTTTGGCCTCAGGAGATGATAGTCATTGGACAGTCGGTTGGGACTGGCTCTATGGCAATCTGGACCCTGGTGAATACCGCATTGTCAAAAATATTCTGGATTCTAGTGGCTTAAAGGAATATGACACCTACTATTTAGCTGCGGAGTTTACAGTTTACTAACCGTATTGAGCGAGTGGTATTAATGTTTTCACTTGTTTAAAATTTGTAGGATTATGTGAATTTAGGGTAACCCAATAACATTGTTCTGACGGGGACCTTCCTTTATGGCCTTGAGCAGTGAGTATAGATATGCGTAATTCAATTACATTATTCTAACCGGGAGGGGTATCATATGTTTAAAGTTAAATTATGGTTATGGGCGGTGATCACCGCATTTGCATTTTTCCTGGCCGGGGTTGGTTTCGGTTCACCGGTTCAGGCGGATCAGCCGTCTGTTACCATAACCTTGAACGATCAAATACTTGAACTGTCTGAGTCTCCCCGGATCATAAGCGATGAGTGCAATTATTTATGGCTTATCGTACCGGTGCGGGATATCAGCAATGCTTTGGGGGCTAGTGTGACCTGGAACCCGGCCGATAATACGGCAACCGTTATTAAGGATAATCAAACGATTATATTTAAACCAGGTGAACAGGAGGTTTTACAAAATGGCCATCCGAATGATATGGCAACCCCACCCCAAATAATCAATGACCGTCTGCATGTTTCCCTAAATTATCTGGCTTCCGTCCTGGGAGGCCGGGTAAAATGGGACCAGGGCGCATCAATGGCAAAAATCACCACCAGCCAGCAGGTCCCGATTCCAGAGCCTGAACGGATTGAGGCATCAGCTTTTGCCGCCCGGGCAGCTTTCATAAGTGACGGCCAGTTGTGGCTGGTAAATGGCCGGGAGGCGGACAGCCCGCCAATCAGACTGACAGCAGCGGGTCTAGTTGAAATCCTGGGTTGGTCGGCAAATGGCGAGTGGTTAGCCTATCTGCAAAGCGACCCTGGTGACGAATATGCTGAGAAACCGTATCTTTGGGTGGTAAAAGCGGATGGAACCGACGCTGTACAGCTCGACGACAGACCAGTCAATATTACCCCGGCTTGGTCCCCAGCAGAAAATCTGCTGGCCTATACCACCCAGGACCCTAAGGAAGAGTATATTTCGGATAACCACCTGAAAATAGCCTCTTTGGAAACCGGCGCAGTCGCCACAACAACCTTGCAGCCTAAGGACAGCGAGGCAATTGAAAGTCTGGCCTGGTCACCGGATGGGCAAAGCCTGGCCATTTCCCGGCCCAGAAATGAAAAACACCCTCTCCAAATTGACAAAATAACATTAAAAGGGGATAACTCCAATCTATTGACCCTAGGTGAAGCTGGTATAAAGGAAAACGAAAGCTATACCCGGGTCGCGACCGGGCTGAAATGGTCCCCGGACGGACAACACCTGGCCTATTATTTAAAGCCCAATTCGGCTTCAATATCGGCAGATGGGGTCGCCATACAAGTGCTAAACATACCGTTGAAAAAGACGATCGATCTGGGCGATGGATTAGCCTATGCCCAATGGTTTGCTTGGGCACCGGACAGCAGCCGGCTGGCTTATATTGCAGGTGGCGGACGGGAGGCGAGTATTCATAAACGCTTGCATATCGTTAATCTGAAAACTGGTCAAATTTCTGACTGCGGACAGACTGGTCAGGCTGATACCCAGCCCCGGTGGCTGTCTAATCCCGCAGACGGCATATTGTTCTGCCGGGGAACAGAAACACTGGACTGGGAAGACCAGGAGCAGGCCGGTGTACTGGTTCCCGGACAGCGAATCTGGCAAAGAACAGCGGTCGGTAATGAACTGGCTGTTACAAGCGGGCCGGTTGATACGGCTGATTATGCCCCGCGCCTTTCTCCGGATGGTCAGGGTTTGTTCTTTCTCCGGTTAAACCGCTTTAATTTAGGCTCACTGTATTATCAACCGCTAGCCGGCGGGCCGCCTAAAGAATTAATTCGGGGTATCAGCGGGGGTCCTGGCTACTATGGCAATTACTATCCTGATTGGATCAGCCTTTATTGAGCCGCCCAGTCCCAATCCGGTCCAAAGACCAGGTTAAGCCTTTTCAGACTCTAGCCTGCTTAATCCCTGTCCAATGATGGTTTTCGATGGTTTTAAGGCCAAAACCATCGGTCTAGTCCCGTTCGATTGGGGACTAGGCCGTTGGTATCTCTAAAGTCATTTGTTTTATTGGATAGCGGCAAGACGTGTCGTATAAATAAATACAAAGTTTAGCCTACTACCTTAACCGCATTCTCTTTTATCTTGGTTACCAGCTCCACGATCCGTTTTTGTTTTGGGTCGTCAAACAGTTTGATAAAAGTCTGCGGTTTATCAAACGGCGGCTTCATGAGTTCGGAAACATTGTCGATATAACCATTCTGAACTACATAATCAATGACCTTTTTCACAAAAACAATCTGCGTCTGGTTTAAAGACTGGTCATTAATAAATTCCGAGAAAACCACACAAGCGGCTTCGTATTCCAGCTTGGCAATTTTGCGGACCAGCAAACCAAACGGAGTTTCCTGAAATTCTTGCTTATAATCCTCGATTGTGCCAAGCTCCCCGGTGAAGATATGCTCTAAGCTCTTATAATCCAAAACCGTAAGGGGCAGGTTGTTTCGCAGCTTAAAGATGGCCAGCTGGTCTCGGTTCCTCTCAATATAGCGGTTTACCTTAAGCCGGTAATCCTCAAAATCATAGGCTTGGTATAAGGCTTCCCCCTCTTTAATCTCGAGAACTATATCCGTCAGGTTGGTGTAGATCGGGTTCCTGCCTGGCTCATCAATAATAAACTTGATCAGACTCCGCAGCTCCACTCGCACCTTCTCCAAAGCTAAGATATCCGCGTTTTGCCAAAACTCATCCGTTCCGATGGTGTTAATGAGATCAACCTTCTCCCGAATCTGCGGAATGGTTGCCCGCTTTAAGAGGTTGGCACAGACCGTTACCAGCTGCTTTTTCCCTTTTTTGAACTGCGCGATTCCTTCGATCTGGGCAAGCATCAGCCCGTACATAAAATTATCAAATCTTTTCGCAAACTCATCCGTATCTTCCATGTAGATCAGGGGAGCCAGATGGGCAATCAAGTCGTGTTTGTCTAAATCGGTCAGGGAAACGAAAGCATCGGCTTTTTTATAATTTTCGAGATACTGCCGCTGCATTTTCACTGAGATTAGTTCGGGATTAAGGGAGTTTAGCTGATGCAATACCGATTCTATAAGCGTTGTGCGAATTAATTGATAAGGTTCGTCCATAAAAGCGGAGTGCTGCAGGTGTTGAATCAGGCGAATCCTTTTGGCAAAGATGGCTTCGGAAAGACTTTGAGTTTCATTGCCGGGCAAACCGTCTTTATGGATCCGGAAGAAATCAAGATTACCCAGATAGTCAAAGATTAAAAAGTGGGTTTTATGCTGTCCTTCTCCGAAAAGATTGGGACAAAGCCTAGTCCCCCGACCGAGCATCTGCCAAAACTTGGTTTTGTAGCGAACCCGTTTAAAGTAAACCAGATTAACCAGTTCCGGGATATCAATGCCGGTGTCCAGCATATCGACGGATACGGCAATATGGGGATCTTTCTCGGAGATCTTAAAATCGTCAATGAGCGTTTGCGCGTAACTGTCATCACAAACGACCCGCTTGGCAAAACTTCCGTTATAGTGCGGGTACAGTTTATCAAAGCGCTCCACGATATACTGAGCGTGCCGCTTGTTCTGCGCAAAAATAATGGTTTTCCCCAGCCGGTCCCCACCGGCAACCTTAAGGCCTTGGGTCATTAAATCCTCCAGCACCTGGTCCACCGTGGCTTGATTAAAAATAAATTCATTTAGGGCCGGAGAAGGAATAAACTCTGGCATCTCATCGTCTTCATCGGTGAAATCATCTTCGTAGCGTTCCTTATCTGCTTCCGAAAGTTCATCGTAGGTAATCCCCTGCTCCAAAAACTTGGTTTTTACCTCAAGGTTATGGTATGGGACCAAAACGTGATCTTTCTCTACCGCTGTCTCATAATCATAAGCGTAGGTCGGCACTTTATTTTCCATCTCAAAAAAGTCGTAGGTATTGCGGTCGACTTCGGTTTTGGGTGTAGCGGTTAAACCGACTAAGAGTCCATCAAAATACTCAAAAATAGTGCGGTACTTTTTAAAGATACTGCGATGCGCTTCGTCGATTATGATCAAATCAAAATGAGCCGGGGTAAACAGACGCTTACCGTCAGCACTCTTTTCAGTATCAATTGCGTTAAGCATGGTCGGGTAGGTTGAAAAAATAATCCGAGCCGTTTTATCATCCTTGTTGCTTAGGAGATTGCACAAGGACATATCCGGCAGATGATTCTTAAAGGCGTCTTTGGACTGTCTGACCAAAGCGGTTCGGTCCGCCAAAAACAGGGTGTTGGTTATGTAGCCGCCCCGGGATAAAACATCGGTCAGACTGGAGGCGGTTCTGGTTTTGCCGGTTCCGGTTGCCATCACCAGCAGGGCTTTTCGATGTCCGGTTTCAATGCTTTCGCAGACTGCCCGAATTGCTTCCTTCTGGTAGTAGCGGTCGGTAATCTTATCGTTAATCGGGATTTCGGTTAAAACCTTCCGTTCGCTGCGCCGGTTCATCAGCTTTTCCAGATCCGCTTTGGCAAATACGCCGCTGACTTTTCGCTGGGGAGAGGTTAAATCATCCCAAAGAAAGGTTTCAAAACCATTGGTCGTAAACATCATCGGTCTGCGGCCGGTCATTTTCTCTAAGCAATCCGCATACAGCTTGGCCTGATGCGTTCCGATCTTCGGGTCTTTGGAGGTGCGCTTTGCTTCAATCAGAGCCAGAGGCAGTCCGTCTTTGCCGTAAAGCACATAGTCAGCATAGCCCTTCCCCTCATTATTCGGCATTCCGTAAAGCTCGACTTCTTCCTTAACATCGTCACCGAATACCCAACCGAGGAGTTTTAAGTCCACGTCGATATACTTTTTACGGGTGAGAAATTCGGAGATGTCCTTAGGGGTAAATTGACGTTCGGCCTGATGCTGATTTTTATCTGCAGTCAGCTGGGCGCTCATAGCCGCGATCATCGCCCGCAGCGCCTCAATTTCCGAATCCTTTTGTTCGATTAGACTATCTTTCTCTTTTATTTTTGCTTCGTTAATAATAATTTTTTCCGCCGGGATCTTGTCTTCATCAAAAAGGCGTTCTTCGTAATTTGCCCCGTAACAATAATCAATCCACTGGATGAATTCGAATAACGCGGCCAGGGACATGACGGCATCACTGCGGCTAATCGCTTTTTCGGTATGTACGGCCAGGTTGCCCAGCTTGATGATATAGGGCAGCTTGTTCCAAGTTTGCTCCCCCATTGCAAATCTGAAGGAAGGCTCGTGAATTAATGACTGCAAATTATCCTTATAGGGCATGGTGATGGTGTTATCCGCTGCATACACCCATTTAACGGCGAGTTCAAAAGCCCGGCGGCAACCGACCGCCGCCATGGCCGGAGAGGTGGCCAGCACCCGCTCCGCTTCCGAGCAAGCCGCAGCAAATAAGGTATATTCCATTTGCCCTTGTAAAAAATCAAAGTTTGCCGGCATAAATTCCACCTCACGTTTAATCGAAATACTCGCTCATTAAACTGTCAAACAAGTATTGGGTTTCGTTGATGGCTTGTTGGACTAAAGCTTTTTGTTCTTCGATTTTGATGACGATATCGACAAATTGCTTTTGTAAGTGCACAGGGGGATACAAAACAGGAAACTCTCGCATTGATTTTAATGAAACATTCTTTATCGTACTACCTGTTGCAGAATCTAAGGCATATTTCAAAAAATATTCACTTTTTAAGATATAGTACAAATATTTTTTATTTACAAAATCAAGGACATTGAAATAACATGCACTTTTACCTAAAATAATTTTTTCGTTATTATAAAATGCAACATTTCCTAATGTTCCATTTATAGAAATAAACATCGTGTTTGAATTCAAATCTTTTTTATGTTTTTCATATTCCTCAATAGACACCTTTTTAGTTGTTTCACTAAGCATAATAATACCATCGTTTAAATTATTACCATTTATAAAGTGATACTCCCCATCTATAGAGAATTCCGGGGTTCCATGTATACCGTCGCCAAGCTTAGAAACCAATTCACTAAGTTTCCTCCAGTCCCACCCTTTTTCATTGGTAACTGGATCACCGAACATATCGTAAAAGATAGATTTGATTAGGTTGTCTAGCTCTGCAAGTTGCTGTTTGCGCATGGCAAGTAGTTCTGCGGCAGTGTCTAAGGTTTTGGCAATTTGCTTTTGGGTTTCTAGGGAAGGGAGAGGAAATCTTACATTATCAAATCTCGATTTGGTTATATGTTTCATTGTTGAACCGTGGGTTTCTTTTGCCATTTCCGCCAATAAGAATTTAACTGCATATATGAAATAGTCCTTTTCAATTGCTATCTTATTAAAAACTACTTTGAAGATATGCTGATTAAGAAGAGCTATTCCATTATTCCATTTATATACGCCTAAACTAGCTGACCAAGAGATCAAAACATCTCCATCATTCACTTCATACTTAGAATTGTAAGGTTTTCTATAATAATTAATCTCTTGACTACTTCCTGTTAGATTTTGGATTCTAATTATAGGTAGTCCTATTGTATCCCAGTCTTCAGGCTTGAACGCATATCCATTGATATAAGTAGCAACATCCCCTAATTTCACTGTTTTCCAATTTCCAGTCCTAATGTTCACCGATAAGCCCCCTTAATTCCCCCATCTTAGAAGCAATGTCCAGGTTCAGCTTATCTAGGCGGGCTATGATCACTTCAGGCGCATCGTACTCTACCTTCTCATAAACAATCTCTTTATAGCGGTTGATCGATAAATCATAGTTATTCGCTGCAATGGCTGGCTTCTCCACAAAGAAACTCTGCTCGGTGGGTTTGCGGTCGGCTTCCCCTTCAAGGTTGTGATAACGGGCAAGGATGTCGGGAATATCGTTAGACTCAATAGGGGAACGTTTATCATCCAAAGAAAAGCCATCAGCTTTCATATCATAAAACCAAACCTTATCGGTGCCGCCAGCGCCGGTTTTGGTAAACACCAGCACCGCCGTGCTAACCCCAGCATACGGTTTAAATACTCCGCTGGGCATGGAGATAACTGCCTGCAGCTGATGGTTTTCTACCAACTCTTTACGCAAGGCTTTGT
>CAYXHK010000070.1:0-9282 GCA_964464665.1 uncultured Syntrophomonadaceae bacterium | reverse complement strand
CTCGGGAGAATCAAACGGTTTAGCGAAGCGGACCGGTTCCATGGGACGCAGCGCTTTGCCTAATAACAATCTCCATCACCATCACCGCTTAAATTCGATAACTTACGCTTAATTTTTGTTTGGATACTCCGCCCGGTTCAAACTGCTCAGGGCATGCTTGGATAACCTATCCTTTATCAAATTACTTTAATCAATTTACTTTGCGGCTAAGTTTTTGCTCTTCCGCTTTCGTTTTGAGTCCGTGAGATCAGGTTTATCCAAACTGCCGGGGATATCCGACACTGCCTTGGGCCGCTTGGCCTTGGAGGATGGCTCGGCCTGGTCGGCTTTAGTTGTTGATGTTTTACTGTCTTTCGCTTTAGCTAACTCGATGCTGGCCTGCAGCGCCTCCATAAGATCAACCACCTTGCCAGTTTGCGGCTGAGCCGGTCTCACGATCTCTTGCCCCTGTACTTTGGCTTCGATCAGCTCGCGCACCGCTTGACGGTATTCGTTAGTATACTTTTCGGGTACAAACTGGGTAGTCAGACTGGCGATTAGAGACTCCGCCATCTCCAGTTCTTTTTCTTTGAGGCTGACTTCGGTTTGCAGTTCCGGAACCAGATCAATTGAACGGATCTCCTCGGGATAGTAGATGGTTTCCATAATTAAACCCTGCTTATAAACTCTGATCGCGGCCAAGGATTCTTTTGCCCGGATTACCACCCGGGCAATAGCGATCCGGGCGGTGTTTTCCATCGCCTGCCGCAGCAAAGCATAGGCTTTTTGTCCGCCTTCGGCCGGGGCCAGAAAATAAGAACGATGAAAATAAATAGGGTCAATCTCCGCCAGATTCACGAAATCGATAATATCGATGGTTTTGCTCTTTTCCGCCGCAATGCCTTCCAAGTCCCCATCCTGAATAATTACAAAACGACCTTTCTCATACTCATAACCCCGAATAATCTCCTCTTTGCTTAAATCCTGTTCGCAGTTCGGGCAGCGCTGATGATACTTAATCGGCGTTTGACAGGCTGAATGCAGCAGAGAAAAACGAATATCCTGATTTTCAATGGCCGTATACAACTTAATCGGCACATTGACCAGCCCGAAACTGATTGCCCCTCTCCAAATATTGCGCAAGGTTAGACCACCTTTCCGGCAAATCCTTTTGCTGCGATTTAAAAATAGTTTGCGTTTCTTGCGTAATTAATATTTACGGAGGAAAAACAAAAGCGTATAAGGTCAGACCTAATACGCTAATAAATATCCATATTTAACTGAAACGAATAAATCGGGTTATTCCTTAAATAATCGCCTCCGAGGCTTATACGCTTCTTCACATCAAAACTTAACTTGATCGTCTAAGCTAGTGGCAACGGTTAATTTATCCCTTGCCATTCCAGCAGTAGGTGCAAATTTTATCCTTATCGATCCCGATGGCGTCGAGCATATCATTAATGTTTTGGAATTTTAGACTGGAAAAATTGAAACGCTTGCCAATGCAATCCACCATACACTGATACTTGGCGTTGGCCGGATCACAGTACTCGGCAAATGAATCTGGCTCCTTTCCTTCCATTTCAATAATTGTCTGTCGGGCTATCAGGTCCATTTCCGATCGAGAAGCGGAAAAGTTTAGGTATTTACAACCGAATACGAGCGGCGGGCAGGCGAACCGGATATGCACATCTTTAACGTTTTCCGCATAGAGCATATCGACTGTTTCTCGGATCTGCGTGCCGCGAACAATGGAATCATCGCAAAGAAGCAGACTTTTATCCGTTATCAATTCCTTAATCGGCATCAGTTTCATTCTGGCAACCAGATTTCGAATCGTTTGATCCTGGGGCGTAAAACTTCGCGACCAGGACGGAGTATATTTAACGAAAGGACGGCCATACGGGATCTTAGATTGGTTAGAATAACCGATAGCATGCCCGATTCCCGAATCGGGGATACCCGCCACCATGTCGATCTCCACATCATCATTTTTAGCCAAGGAAGCGCCGTTGCGATAACGCATGACTTCCACATTCATGCCCTCATAAGTTGAAGAGGGATAACCGTAATAGACCCATAAAAAGGCACAGATTTTCATTTTATCGCCGGGGGGCGCGATTTGTTCTATCCCTTCCGGGGTTAAAAAAACAATTTCCCCGGGGCCGAGTTCGTATTCGTAGCTGTAGCCAAGGTTGGCAAAGGTACAGGATTCGAAGGTTACGCAGTAGGCTCCTTCCTTCTTTCCGACGATTAATGGGGTTCTGCCCAGTTTATCCCGGGAAGCGTACAACCCTTGCGGGGTTAAAACCAGGATCGAACAGGAACCCTCAATCGTATTCTGCGCTTTTAACAAACCATCCTTAAAAGAGTTTTCCTGATCGATAATTACGGACACCAACTCGGTAGGATAAATCGTCCCATGGTTAGTTTCCAAAAAATGGGTGTGTTGATTAGCAAAAGCGCGCTCGGCTATATCATATAAATTGTTGATTTTGCCAACAGTACCGATCGCATATTGACCCAGACGCGAGCGCACGGATAACGGCTGCGGTTCCGTATCGCTGATGCAGCCAATCCCCATATTCCCCTTTAAATTTGGCAGATCGGGTTCGAATTTTGGTCGGAACTGCGTGTTTTCGATGTTGTGGATAGCCCTGTTGAAACTGGTTCCGCTCCATACCGCCATCCCGCCCATACTGGTTCCTAGATGCGAGTGGTAATCCGTGCCAAAATACAGATCATTTACACAATCAGCTTTGGAGACCACTCCAAATAATCCTCCCAAAATAGTCCACCCCTCTATCTAATTAAGCCGATTGGTTAGGTAAAAAACAACCTGATACCTTAATATAATAGTACAATCCCCACGCTATTGCAAACCAGCAGCCCTTGAGGGCACGCTTTGGGGAAAGGAATCTTATATTCTTTTTTTATATCACCCGGTTTAGAAACCGAATTAGACCTAATAGCTTCCCGTCAGGTCTTAGTCCACTTTACTATTTGACGCAGCTAGTCTGAAAATGATACATTTTAAATACAACTTTATTCCTCTTTATTTAGGAGTGTTTTCAATTATGTTCTTTGTTGGCATATTTGGAATTAACGAAAAAGAAAAACCAGTTACTACCTATAACAACATCGTCTGTCCGGCCTGCCAGGCTTTAACGCACCTAGACATCTTTAAAGCCTATTCCTATTTTCATTTTTTCTTTATCCCCATCTTTCGGTGGAATCAACGCTATTACGGCAAAACCGCTTGCTGCTCCAGCATTTTTAAGGTGGGTCCGGTTAAAGCCGAGCAGTTTGATAGAGGACAAATCCCGGATCTGAGACCGGAAAACTTGGAGCCTAAAAGTTACGACCTCCCCTATAAAAAGTGCGCCAATTGCGGAGCCGCGTCTGAAACTAAATACCGCTTTTGCCCCTACTGCGGGAATAAACTATAATTTCTATTTATGGCGTTAAAATTTTAAATATTCTCAATCCAACATATGATATAATAATTCAAGGTATATTGTCTTTATATAGTCGTAATAGAATTTGATTTATTAATAGGCGGAAAGGATGTTTATTTTGAAAAAAATCTTGATCCCGGTTGACGGATCAGCTGGTTCAGACAAAGCCGTGCGTTTTGTGCTTTCCCTAACCGAAAGCATAGAAAAGGAAGTTATTATCCTGAACGTTCAACCTAACTATAGTACCCCTAACGTAAAACGATTCATCAGTCAGGAGCAAATCAACTCTCTACAAAAGGAATTAAGCGATCAGGTGTTTACGCACACCCTCGAGCTCACCAACAGTCTTAACATTCCGGTGCGCACCCTGCTTAGAGTCGGGGACCCGGGCAAAGAAATTATTGCCGAAGCGGAAAACAGCGAGGTTGATTTCATTGTTATGGGCTACCGCGGTTTAGGACTTGCCAAAAGAACCATAATGGGAAGTGTGGCCACCCACGTCCTGCACGAAACTACGGTTCCGGTAATGATCGTTCCATAAAAACCAGAGTTTGGATTACCCGGCATGGCATAATGGTATAATTAATAATTTAACGGTTATCCTTTATATTGGTTTTCAGGTATTTTACCGCGACAGAAGGATATAATAACTAACGGATAAACGAGTGGAAAATTAAAGTAGGAATGCATTATTTAAGAAGATGGGGTGATTACGATTATCGGAAAAAAACGGATTTTATTCTGGAGTGTCGGCCTTCTGATCTTAATAATGGCAGCTTTAATGGTTACCGGCTGCGACACTTCCCAAAAGGAGGAGTCAGCAACGGCGAACGCGAAACCCGGGTTTGTAAATTCTCCGGATGCACCGGTTTCAATCAATAGTATTAACGTTGAAAAGGCTCCCCTGTACCACGAAATTTTTATCGATTACACCAATAATACCCCCAAAATTATCGACCAAATAGAGTTTTGTGTGCTCTTGTATGATGAAAACGGGAATCCACTGGTCGACACGCATGCCCAAAGCAGTGCTAAACCCATCATCTGTAAAAAACAATTGGTTCCCCATGGTTTAGCGAATGGAAAATGGTTCGTGCAATTGGGCACTAAGAACATTAAGGCCCACCTCGTACGGGTAACTTATTATGATGGCACTGCTTGGGAGGATCCGGGATTAGCCAAATGGGTAGAAGCCGAAATCGCCAAATACTAGAGTCAATGATAATCCTAAAACAAAAAGGATGGCTGTTGAACGGAGAAACGGCAGCCATCCTTTTTGTTTTGTCCTATTCAATCACGATGACCGCACTGTTTTGCAGATCCAGCCAGTCGTAGAGGAACTTCGCGTGACTGGTGAAGTTGCGCACACACATATGCGAGCGCGGCACCGTGCCAATCGTATGCAGATATTCTGTTATGCCCGGATCGACCTTCTCCCCGTTCTGCTCTTTATAATCAACCGGCACCCCGTGAATGTAGGCTCCCCCGGTAAAGCGAATCGCAAAGGGCGCGTAACCCGCCACCTCGGACGTGCCTTTTTGCAGATACTGAAAACGTTCCTTTTTTTCGATCGCCTTAAAACTACCCAGCGTGGTTTCAAAGGAACCGGCTTTAGAAACTCCGGTGGTGGCTAAGACATAAGAAATAAGATTCAGACTGTTATCCTGCACAGCAAAGACCGCTTGGTTCTGTTGGTTTCGGTCAACTACGACCACCTGATTTAAACGGCTCAGTTTAACCGCCGGGTCAATGTAGCGTTTAGGGATAAAGTAATCTCCGCCAAAAGTGGGCACGTTAACTTGATATAAATCATTAACCTCTGCCAGGATGCGGACCAACATCCCATCCGGGATGTAACGGAAGTCGCTGCCGGTGTCAGCCTTTACGTAGCCTGGAGCGCTGTGATAAGAACGGTAACCGTACTGGTCAACCGCACCTTCGGGCTTAGCTGGCGGAGCGCCGTTTTGATTTTTATAGTTGCGGACAAAATTCAGCTCACCCTTAGTCAACTGTTGCTTGAGCACATTTACCGCTTCTAGCATTTTGGTAAATTGGAATCCGCGAGGGACCCCCGCGGCCGAGTGCAGATAGCCCTCCTCGGTTTTATTGTTATGAGTGCAAGCGACGCGATACCAGATATTGGAGCCGGCTATGGTTTCCCCCTGAACCTGCTGCAGCAGAGAAATTTTGTCCAGACTATTCACCCGGCAAACCACGGCAGCGCCGTTCTGGGGATCTTTCCTGAGCTCTGCTCCATTAGCCGCGGTAATCAGGAAATAATCATACGACATTTGATAATTGGTATACTGAAGCTTATAGTTGATCGTTTTGGGCAGGGTGGTTTTATAGTCCTGAAGCACCGAATTCGTCGGTTTGGCGCTGAGCTTTTCCAATAGCTGCGTTTGCTGCTGCTGGCTTAGGCTCGAACTTTCGTTTTCGTCAGCCTCCTGAGTGTCTTTCGTAATCCCCAGGTCTTCTTCCAGCTCGTAACCATTGATGTTTTCTTCCACGGCCGGCTGGTCGGACTTAGTTAAGTTGTCTACCTGCGGGGCCTTACTCTCATTAGGCCTAAGCTGTGGATTCGGCACCAAACCGCCTCTAAGATACAGAAAGCTGGCAACTCCGATTAAGGCTGCCGCCATTAAGATCAACGTAAATTTCCTGTTCATACTTATCTCCCATCTCCGCACTTTTCAGCACTCAATTTTTTTTATTTTTGGCGAATAAGGGAGCGATTATGTATAGGGATTTACGTTACAAATTAAGTCAGAATTACTGAAAAGAACTGCTCAGGCCCACTTTTTGCCTGATCCGGTCCGCATCTTTCCCATTGAGGATTCGTGGCTTATAGTCATTAAAACTCGAATTTGAGGATACCGAACAGGGGATGGCCCGGACTTGCGCATCCAGGCATTGATTAAGATTGTTAAAGCGAAATTGCTGCTGGAAAATAAAAGTATCTTTATCCCGGGAATTTTTATTCCCCCCGAAACAAAAATTCCCCAGACTATAAACAATGTATTTATCCCGGTATTTCTCAATCGGTTGAATGACATGCGGATGATGATTGAAATCTTTTTCCCAAAAGTGGACGGACTGACTGCTGGACTTTTCGTGTTTTTAGTGGTCACCTTATCAGTCAAAATAGGGACAACTAATCTCAGCAACTAATTTCCACATCCGTCATGAAAATGTTGATGCTCGTGGCAAACAGAACCGGTAGATTTGAGAGCACCACTTAGGTATGCATTAACCGCTGTTTTAGCATCACCTCTTGCGCCAACAATAACTTCAATATTCTTTGAATTAAATATGTCTATCGCTCCGCCACCCATACCGCCGGAGATAATAACCTTAACTCCCAGGTCGTTCAAGAAATTGGGCAGAAATCCTGGTATGTGTCCCGGGTTAGCGATAGTTTCGCTCTTTACGATTTGATTGTTCTCAGCCTCAAAAATGATAAAACCCTCACAATGCCCAAAATGCTCCGTAACCATTCCCCGATCACTCGCAACCGCTATTTTCATTGTCTATTCCTCCATTTTATTTTTTCTTGGAAAGCCGGGTATATTTTAAACATAATGCCCCTATCAAGCCATCCAATATTTTTTATAATACTATTTGGGTGCCCGTGGCCAGATACTCCAACTGGTCTCCGAGAATTGATTTCAGGTGGTTAAAAGAGTTGATACCGGTGCAGTGCCCGGTATAAAATTTCTTTTGGGTCTGCTTTAGGTAATCACCGATTTCAGCAACTACCGCCGGATCCTCTTCCACTCCCGAACCGGGATTACTAAGATGGAATCCGCCAATAACCAAATCCGGCCAATAACCCTTAGCTAAACGGAAATGCTCTAAAATATTGACAATCCCTTTGTGACCACAGCCGACAATTAAAAGCGTTTTTCCGTCTTCCTGAATGAGCATATTCTGCTCATGGACAAAGTCATCGGGAACTAGCTCGGATCCCGCTTCCACCATCAAAACCTGATTACCGGACGGGTTTAGTTTCTCCGCTTTCACTCCTAGAAGTAATTCCAATTCCTCATCAATTACCAGGCTATCCTCCACAAAGATAAAATGGTCGTTAGGCAATAATCCCGCATCCAAACCGATATATTTGTTTTTCCCATTTCTCAAATGGACGTAGCGCTTTTCAAAAGCCCTTTTGTGCAAATAGACTCTGGCTTTGGAGTTAATATTCAAAAACGTCCCGAGTCCGCCGCCATGGTCATAATGACCGTGCGAAATAGCCGCTAAATCCACCTCCGCTAAATCCACCTGCATTTTCCGGGCGTTTTCCCCAAAAAGCGAGCTGGCCCCGGTGTCAAACAAAAGTTTATGCCGTTTCGTCTCAATGTATAAACTTAACCCGTGTTCGCCTGCCAAATCCTCGGAAATTGACAAATTTTCCACTAAGGTTTTAATGATCATCCGTTCCCTCCACTCCCCTCAAAAAGCAGTTGCATCGTTTTATTATAAATCTCCCGTACAGCCTGGCCCGACGGGCAGTCAATGTCAGCAATGGTCTGCCCGCTGTTAACGGCTTTTACCGCATTGACATCAAAAGGAATTCGGCCGATAAAAGGGATTCCTCTTTCTTTACAAAACGATTCTACCTTTTCGGCATTTTGGATATTCGTATCATATTTATTCAGGCAAACCGCTACCTTGGTTTGAAACGTTGCTGCGGTTTTTATAATCCGTTCCATATCACTAATCCCGGATATGGAAGGCTCGGCAACAATCAGGACCATATCCACCCCACTTAGCGAGGCAATAACCGGGCAGCCGATCCCGGGCGATCCATCAATGATCGCCATTTCCGCAGCTTTCGCCGCTGACTGCAACTGTTTTTTCACCTCTGTAACCAGCATACCCGAGGTACCGCTGCCCATCTTAAGCTGGGCAGTCGAAAATACGGCATCATCCAGGTAAAGCATTAATTCTCCGGCTACCGCCGGTTTTAGCGAAACTGCCCCAACTGGACAAACAAGCTCGCAAACGCCGCATCCTTCACAGGAAAAGGGATCTACCCGATAGTCCGGATCCGCAGTTATGGCCTCAAACCGGCAGTTTTGGATACACAAATCACACTGTATGCACAACTCGGGATCAATTTCCGCCTTCGGCAGTCCGTAATAATCGGTCCGTTTGGGGTCGTTCGGGTGGTTCATCACCAAGTGAAGATTCGGTGCGTCCACATCACAGTCTGCATAGGCTTTGGCCTGGGAAAGCTTTATAAAAGCACCGGCAACAGTGGTTTTACCCGTACCGCCCTTACCGCTTAGAATCAACAGCTGTTTCATGCTGCACCTCCTGTGTCACCGTCTGAAGCAGCAAAGAAAACAGTTCCCGGTATTTTTCATCCTCTCTGACTGCTATCAAGGCATTGGAATTCAGGGTCCCCAACTCATTGTCAAAAGGTATCCGCGCTAAAATTTTGATGCCTTTTTCCAGACAAAACTTTTCGGACGGATTTTCTCCCTCCTGGCATTTATTGAGCACCACCCCGTGGGGCTTGTTAAATAAATTGATCAGTTCATAAACCATATTGAGGTTGTGAACTCCAAACAGGCTCGGCTCGGCGACCAGAATGCAATAATCCGCATCTTTGACGCTTTCCATCACAATACAAGCACTCCCGGGCGGGCAATCGATAAGGGTGGGGTCTTTCCCGGCATCTTCATCATTTAGAAGTTTTTTGATAATTGGAATCCCGGAAGCTTCCCCCGGGTTCAAAATCCCGGTAATTACGGTAACATTATCGGAAACACCCTTTTGAATTTCACCGATGACTTTATCCCTTTCCGACAAGGCCTTCTCCGGACAAAGCAGTACGCAG
>CAYXHK010000069.1:6187-9334 GCA_964464665.1 uncultured Syntrophomonadaceae bacterium | reverse complement strand
GTCTGTTTAATTCTGCCTGAGCGCAATCAGAACCCTTCGAAGACCACTTTATCCGGGGTAACTTATGATGATAAAACAGTGTAGTTTGTGTAGCCTTTGAAAGAGAAACTTGCAGAGGCTTAAGGGAGGTGGATAAATGATCCAGCTAATCAAATACGCGTATATGTATCAAGACCGGGCAGCGGAAAAAGTCCGTCAGTCGCGGGAGCCGGAAGATCTCTTGCTGGCCGCGGTTAACTACCAGGAAGCGGGTCATTACTACCGCAGAAGCAATCGGTGGCGCGAAGCCCGAGAAACTTATCTGGCGGCGGCAGCCAACTACCAAAAAAGTGGACTGTTTAATCAGGCCCGCGAAGCCCGAAGTTGGGCCGACTCGACAAAAAAACATGTATCCAAATGGTTTGCTCACCCGCTGCCGGCAGTCGGACTGGGGGCAGCCACCATCCTGACTTACGGCGTAGTTTATTGGCTGCTGGATGGAGTAAACAACAATTTGACCAATGATCCGACTGCTTCTATCTGGGAATCCCTAGCCTTCAGCGGAGTAACTTTTGCGACGCTCGGTTACGGCAACCTCTATCCTAAAACCCCTATGATCACTCTGTTGGCGGTTTCGGAGGCTTTTCTCGGGATCATTACCTTATCTCTGTTGATTGTTGCTTTAACCACCCGGCGCTTATACCGTCTGCCATGAGGAAAATGCAATAACTATTATAGTAATACGACGTTGATAACCCGGATAAGCGTTTCCGCGCTATGGATAAAGCGCAATAATTATTATAGTTGTACGACCCTAAATCCTATAAATAACCATAAAACCGGATTATAAATGATAGCCTGCCCGAATTATTAAATAGCCATAAATGTAAGTCCCAATTGCCTAAACTAGAATCAATAAAACTAACTAGAATTAATAAAGCAAACTAAAATAAATAAAAGCAACCCTCCATAAGCTGCTTTTATTTAATAAATTATAAGTTTTGCAAAACTCAGAATTAGTTAGGAATTATTAGCCACTTGCGTTTCGGACATTAAAGCTAAGGTAAACAAACAGACGATTACAAATCCGCTTGCTACTACCCAAGCTGCCGGCTCGCCACCTGCAAAATAGTTCAAGGCTATGAGTCCCACAGCGGTAATCCCATAAACAACCTTCTTAAAACCGGACGACAGGGTAAATTTTTTGCACATTCCCGCAAATTTTAGAAATACTACTACCCCTACGAAGATTAAGACCACTTGAATTGCTGCCTCCACCCCAATCACCTCCTTCTTTCTATATCTCTAATAGGTTATGAAAACCCTATTTCGACATTTTTTATCATTATTTTTATAATTATCACATGATTAATTCGCTATCAGGCGGCCAAATCCTGCTTTTGCTTAAAAATTTATAGCACTTTGGTCGCGCCGTGATAAATCAATCCCCGCACACTATCCACGGTTACAATTTCACCATCGGTTAATTGCCGCACCGCATCGTCGACTCCAACTACGGTTGGAATCCCCAGCGTAAGCCCCACAATTGCCGCATGCGAAGTTAAGCCGCCTTCTTCCACGACCAAAGCTGCCGCCTTTTCGATGACCGGGGTAAAATCCCTATCCGTAGCCCGGGTAACCAGGATATCGCCCGGCCGCATGCGGATTCGAGCTTCTTCGGGGCTTAAGGCCAGGCACACCCGGCCAACTACCGCCCGATTGCCAATGCCGGTGCCGTGCGCCAGCACATCCGCCACGACATGCACCTTAATCATATTGGTCGTTCCCGGTACCCCAACCGGCACTCCCGCAGTGATGACAACTAGATCCCCCCGGCGGATTAAACCCGCATTCAAACTGGCTTCAATCGATTCGTTGATCATCTGATCCGTTCCATCGGTATGCTGCACTACCACTGGGAATACCCCCCAGACTAAACGGAGCTTTGCCGCTACTCGTTCAATACGGGTCGTGGCAATGATAGGAGCAGAGGGTCGATATTTTGCGACCATCTTAGCCGTAGTACCGTATTCAGACGAGGTGATGATGGCTGAAGCTCCTAAGTCTGACGCAATCGTATAAGTGGCATGACTGATCGCATCCGTTACCGAAGGTTTATAGGCAATTCTTTTTCCCACCAAATTTTCCTGATAATAAGCAGCTTCCTCAGTCCGGCGGGCAATTCGGGACATGGTCCTTACCGCCTCAACCGGGTATTTGCCGGCTGCGGTCTCGCCGGACAGCATAACCGCATCGGTTCCATCAAAGATGGCGTTGGCCACATCACTGGCTTCCGCACGGGTAGGCCGGGGATTCCGCACCATCGACTCCAGCATTTGGGTAGCGGTGATAACTGGTTTTCCAACCATATTACACCGATCAATCATCTGCTTTTGCACCAGTGGAACCTCTTCGGTGGGGATTTCTACGCCTAAATCGCCGCGGGCTACCATCAGGCCATCCGCCACCTGGATGATCTCATCCAGATTGTCGACGCCCTCCTGGTTTTCAATTTTGGCAATAATATCAATATCGGCGTTGCGGTCTTCCAGAAGACGTCTGATGTCCAAAACATCCGAAGCCCGACGCACAAAAGAAGCGGCAATAAAGTCGACGGCCTGATCAATCCCAAAATTGATGTCCGCCACATCTTTTTCGGTCATGGCCGGCAACCGAATAGCTACCCCCGGGACATTAACGTTCTTGCGGCTGCCAATCTCCCCGCCATTTACGACTTCGCAGACTATTTCCGGGCCCTGAATCCGCAGCACCTTCAGCCCAATTAGGCCGTCGGCAATCAAAATCATATTCCCCGCTTTTACATCCTGCGGCAAACCACGGTAACTGACGCTTAACCGTTTTTCATCTCCGAGAATCTCTTCCGTCGTAAGGGTAATTTGTTCACCCTCCTGCAACAAGATGGTTTCTGTGGCCAAATTCCCGGTCCGAATCTCCGGCCCTTTCGTATCCAGCATGATTGCCACCCTTTTTTGGGATAGCCGGGAAGCTTGCCGAATCGCCTCAATCCGGGCCAAATGTTCTTCGTGCGTCCCATGGGAAAAATTTAACCGAGCCACATCCATTCCGGCTGAGATCAATTCTCTAAGCGTTTCCACGGATTGACTGGCTGGGCCAATTGTACACACTATTTTCGAGCGCCGCATCTAA
>CAYXHK010000069.1:3886-6087 GCA_964464665.1 uncultured Syntrophomonadaceae bacterium | reverse complement strand
AAAGTTGTGGCTTAAGAAGGCCTGTCGTTTGACCGAACGTTTGACAGTTGTCATAGCTTAAATCTTAAATGGCTAAAACATTCGCGAGTTCGATTATCTCCTCATCCAAGGCTTTTTTAGCATTGTGAACCACTTCCAGATCCCAGCTGGTAAGCTTGCCTCCTTCTATCCCTACCATCCGGCGGGTTTCTCCTTTGAGCAGCAAATCCACCGCATATGCGCACATGCGGCTGGCCATTACCCGATCCAGCGCCGTTGGGGAACCGCCCCGCTGAATATGGCCCAAAATGGTCACCCGGGTATCCGCCTTTGTTAATTCCTTAAGCTGATTGCCTAACTCAATGGCATTTGCCGCGCCCTCCGCCACTACCAGGATACTGTGCAGCTTGCCGCGGGACTGGCCCCGCCGCAGTTTCTTCACAATATCCTCTATATCGTAAGGTATCTCCGGCAGCAGGATCGATTCCGCTCCCCCGGCCAAACCCGCTTCCAGCGCGATATAACCGGTGCTGTGTCCCATTACCTCAATTATAAATATTCGTTCGTGGGAGGTAGCAGTATCCCTGATTTTATTAATGGCGTCCAAAGCCGTATTTACGGCGGTATCAAAGCCTATGGCATACTCAGTGCAAGGAATGTCGTTATCAATACTAGACGGCACGCCAATAACCGGGACACCGGCCTCAGCCAGTTCCAAACCCCCGCGAAAAGAACCGTCTCCTCCGAGAATCACTAAGCCATCGATTTGCCGATACCGCAAATTTTGCAGCGCTACCCCCCGGCCTTCCGGGGTCATAAATTCGGCGCTGCGGGACGTGCGCAGGGTGGTTCCGCCCCGTTGAATAATATCCGCTACTGATCCCAATTCCATGGGAAACATCTCGTTATAGATAAGTCCAGTAAAACCTCGCCTAATACCATAAGGCTCCACACCATGATAGATTGATTTTCGAACCACGGCTCGAATCCCTGCATTCATCCCTGGAGCATCTCCGCCACTGGTTAATACCCCGATCCGCAAAAATCTCACTCCTATACCAACCCAAGATTTAAAACACCAAAGCTAGTTTAACCGTCCTTTTACCAGGGCATGCACTTTCCCGGCTCACTTGCAACAGGTACCCGATTAGAAAAACAGAAACACATGATCCGCTTTAAAACCGACCTGTATAAACGTTTAACATAAACATTTTAAAAAAACCCACATTTTAATAAACCCACTCCGGTATTACCTCAAGCGCCCAAAGCAGCAGCTAGTAATTCATGCGCTTCTTCGACTTCGGATTCTGGAACTAATACTTCAACGGAATTAGCATCCCCGGACTGAGGTAAGCCCACATGTCTTAGATGAACCAACAACCCCTCTTTAACCAGTACTTCTTTTAAGCTTTCCGCGCTGCCACGATTAGGTGCAATATAAACCACGGTCCACATATCCACTAGGCCTCCTGCTCTAACCTTTTTGTCGGCTTGACCATCTGCCGGCCGGCGATGGCCTCCATGTAAGCATATGATTGATCAGTTCAACATTATTTAAAATGTTTCCCCAAATCAAGCAAATAATCAGGATTTATCCTGAAAATAAGCGCCTTGCCTAAATATTCAATTCTCGCAAAGGAGTAAATTCCCTTCTTATTACGATAATACCACCGATTACCTTATGGTGCAAATAGAGAAGGCTGACCGACTCGTCCCGTTTATCCCTGCCGCTGAGCCATGCCCTTGGCTGTCAATGCCAATCGCCCCGCCATAACTACGCTGTCGGCTAAAACATCGGCTAAAATGCCGGCTAAAATATCTGTTAAGATGTCGGCTAAAATGCTGACCGAACTTAAACCCGGCGGATGGAGAAAGATTTAGGGCCGCACAAAATTTCAATTTTCACCTGGAGTTCCGGGACTGTCTGCACCCAATATTCGGGCTTAGTCAGAATTAATTTTTTTTCCGGGACAAAATAAAGAAAAACCTCATTAGGCCCGGGGAACTGTTTTAAGATACCGGTGACTTTTTCCAGTTCCGGACGATCCCCCATACTGTGCGGCATCCGAATATAAACTTTATGTTTGGCCGGCTCATCTCGCGAAACTGCAGCCATCCGGTCGGCCAAAAGCCGCAGCCCTTGCCCTTCTTCCTCCCGCGTATCTACCCGTCCCTCGACTTGGAGAACGGCTTGCGGGTTGATCAGGGCTTGATACTGCTGG
>CAYXHK010000069.1:0-3876 GCA_964464665.1 uncultured Syntrophomonadaceae bacterium | reverse complement strand
CTTTTTTAGTCAGGGTGCGTTTAACGGCGGTCAGCACCCCGGCCATCCGCACCCGCTGGCCATCCCGGGAGGCTTTAACCTCAGCCACGCTTTGGGCCCCGATCCGTTTCAGCGGTTCCGCGTACTCCTGCAGCGGATGTCCGCTGATAAAAAGGCCCAGCACCTCCTTTTCCATCTCCAGCAGCTGCCGGGAAGGAAACTCGGGGAGGTCCGGCACTTCCAATTCTTCCAAGTAGGATTGATCTACAGCCGGCAAATCCGCGCCAAAATCGAATAAAGAAAGCTGCCCGCTTATCTTTTGCCGCTGCACCCGCTGGGCGTACTCCAAGCACTGGTCCAGACTCTGCAGCAGTTGGGAACGGGACCGGCCGAAACTGCCAAAGGCCCCGGCCCAAACCAAATTTTCAATGACCCGTTTATTAACTACCTTTAAATCAACCCGGACACAAAAGTCGAGCAGCGAAGTATACGGCCCTTCCTCTTTGCGTGCGGCAATTATGGAAGCCAAGGCTCCCCCGCCCAGCTGCTTGATCGCGGCCAGGCCAAAACGTATCTGCTCGCCTACGACCGTAAAGCTCTCCCGACTTTCATTGATGTCGGGCAGCAGGACTTCAAGGCCCATGCGCCGGCACTCCTCGATAAAGAAGGCGACTTTATCCATATTCCCGCTGATACTGGTTAAAAGCGCGGCCATGTACTCCACCGGATAATGCGCCTTCAAGTATGCTGTCTGGTAAGCAATCAAGGCATACGCCGCGCTGTGCGACCGGTTGAAACCATACCCCGCGAAATACTCCATCAAATCAAAAACATGTTCGGCAACCCCGGCCGAGACTGCCCGGTTCGCGGCTCCCTCCACAAATGATTTCCGATAGGCGGCCAGCACCTCGGGTTTCTTTTTGCTCATCGCCCGTCTCAACTCGTCGGCTTCTCCCAGATTGAAACCCGCCAGTTCGCTGGCAACGCGCATCACCTGCTCCTGATAAACAATAACCCCGTAAGTATCTTTAAGCACGGCTTCCAAGGCCGGATGCGGATAATCAACTTTAGTTATGCCCTTTTTGCGCCGGATAAAATCCTCCACCATGCCGCTCCCCAGAGGGCCCGGCCGGTACAGCGCGTTTAAGGCAATCAAGTCTTCAAAACAGCTGGGCTGCATCTCGCGAAGCAAACTGCGCAGCCCGGAACTTTCTAATTGGAATACCCCAATCGTTTCCCCGCGGCTTAAAAGCGCGTAGGTGGCCGGATCATCCGGGGGAATCGTTTCGACGCTCAGTTCCCGCGCTTCCGGCCTGGTCCGGCGGGCAATGAGGATGGCTTCATTCATCACCGTAAGCGTCCGAAGCCCCAGGATATCCATCTTCAGCAAGCCGATTTCTTCTACCGTCTCTTTGGTGAACTGGCTGGTTACCGCATCGCCCGTGCGCTGGAGGGGCAAGAAATTCATCAACTGGTCCTTGCCGATAATGAGACCGGCGGCGTGGGTTGACGCGTGCCGCGGCATCCCTTCTAAGGCTTGGGAAACCGTGAGCAACTGCTGGATTTTTTCATTTCCTTCCGCTGCCAGCCGCAAATCGGACGAAACTTCGAGCGCCTTTTCAATCGTGATCCCCAATTCCTCCGGGATCATTTTGGCTACCCGGTCCACCTCGCCCAGCGGCATCCCCAGCACCCGGCCAACGTCCCGAATAGCCGAACGGGCCAGCATGGTTCCAAAGGTGATGATTTGGGAAACGTGGTCTTCTCCGTACTTCTCAATAACGTAGGCGATTACTTCATCGCGGCGCTGATAACAAAAATCAATATCAATATCCGGCATGGTTACTCGCTGCGGATTTAAGAATCTCTCGAACAGCAAATCGTATTTGAGCGGGTCGAGGTTGGTGATGCCCAAGACGTAGGCAACTAAACTCCCGGCTGCCGAACCCCGGCCAGGACCAACAAAGATACCCTGGGATTTCGCCCAGTTGACCAGGTCCTGGACAATCAAAAAATAACCCGCAAAATTCATGCTCTGAATGACTTGCAGTTCAAAATCCAGGCGTCCCTTTACCCGCGCGTCAGGCGGAGCCGGGTAACGCTGCCGCATTCCCTGATAACAAAGTTCCACCAGATAGGTATCCTGGGTATACCCGGGAGGCACCGCGAAGTCGGGCAGATGCATCGTGTTAAAATCTAATTTTACCTGACACCTATCTGCGATCTCGAGCGTGTTTCGCAGAAGCTGCGGCCGCTCCCCAAAGAGCAGCTGCATCTCGCTGGCTGATTTTAAATAAAACTCCTGGCCGGTAAACCGCAGCGAACGGTCCGGGTCGTCCAGGTTCTTACCAGTTTGGATACAGAGCAAAACATCCTGGATTGTGGCGTCTTGCCGCCTTATGTAGTGCAGGTCATTTGTGGCCACCACCGGGAGGTTAAGTTCCTGACCTAACCGCAGCAGTCGGGGATTTACGGCCTTCTGCTCTGCCAATCCATGGTCCTGCACCTCGAGATAGAAGTTGCGGCCAAAAATATCCTGCAGCTCGCCCGCTTTTTTCCGCGCCTCCGCATAATTCTCCTGGTAAAGGAGCGTGGGAATCTGCCCGGCCAGGCAGCCGCTTAAGGCAATCAAGCCGGACCCATATTCCTGCAACAGATCCAGGTCAATTCGGGGTTTATAGTAAAAGCCCTGCAGATGGGCCAGACTAACGAGGTGCATTAAATTGCGGTAACCGGTGTCGTTTTCGGCCAGTAAAACCAGGTGGGACAACTGATCGTCAATATGGGGGGTCCGGTCAAAGCGGGTCCGGGGGGCAACGTAAACCTCACAGCCGATAATCGGCTTAATCCCGTGTTTCAGGGCCGCCTTGTAAAAATCGACCGCCCCGTACATCACGCCGTGGTCGGTGATGGCCAGGGCCGGCATCCCCATCTCGCGGGCAGCCTTAACTAAAAGCTCAATCCGAGCCGCTCCGTCCAGCAAACTGTATTCGGTGTGACAATGCAGATGGACAAATTCTCCAGTCAAGATGCTGCTCCTTAGCTAATGATTATTATCGGAAGTTAATAATGGTTAGAGTGTCAAAAGACGCTTTTCGCTAGAACACTGCTCAACTATTAATACTAAATGGATTTGGCGCATCAATAAAGCATATATTTTGATCGACGTTCTCCACTATGCCCGCTTAGATACTTTTTAATTGGGATTGTATTTTTATAATTAAGGCACGATTAAGGGGGAAGCAATGGGACGTTCTTTTTGCTTGCTTTTACTTCACTTCAATTACTAGATTTACAAAAGAATAAGACCTTTATACCCGGTAAACCTTATTTTCATTAATAGTTGTGTCTTATAGGCATAGGTGGTTATTCAGGAATTACTTCTCGATAATCCTCTGCAGTTCTTCATATTGCTCCGGGGAAAAATCGATGTCAATCCAGTCCCCCACCGGATCGGGTGGCTTAATCGGGTCAATGTAAGCAAA
Organism: uncultured Syntrophomonadaceae bacterium; assembly: GCA_964464665.1. GTDB lineage: Bacteria > Bacillota > Ch66 > Ch66 > Ch109 > CAYXHK01. Next base: position 412 of record CAYXHK010000069.1, on the reverse strand, counting down.
GCAACTGCCCGTCATATCTTCATGCAACTTTTTGATGCGGCCTTCTCGGGTAGTTGGACGATACTCCAACCGATATTGGCCCTGGATTATCCCCCGAATTGCCTCAATCACCAGATCCGCAACGTGGAAACAGCCGGTCTTGCGGCCGATCTTGTCTTCGATTTCTTTTCTGATGCCCGGTCCCAGCTTCATCCCTACAATTAAAGCGATGGATTGGCCAGCTTCCAGGCATTGTTTCCAAGGATGGTGGGCCATTTCCACCCGGGCGAAAATTATTTCCGAAGTAGAATTCCGGACCACCAAAGTTACTATCATTTCATGAATTCCATCGTCTAACCAGGATTTGGCCGTAATTTCATCTTTCCCGGTCAGCTTTACGGTTACAGATTTTTGCCTCGAGTAAAGATTCATA
>CAYXHK010000068.1:0-9409 GCA_964464665.1 uncultured Syntrophomonadaceae bacterium | reverse complement strand
TTTAATTGGGTTTGCTTTGCTGATGGCGCTGGTTTTGGTGATTACTTACCAAGATCTGATGCGCCTCTTCACGCAGGGAGGATAGCCACAACCGGGTGAAGCAAAAGGAACGTCCCCTTGCTTTTACCCTTGCTTCACACACAGGAAGCAAAAAGAACGTCCCCCTGCTTCCCTGGGAAGCAAGAGAACCGTCATTCTTAACCGGGGGAAGCAGGAAGCAAGATAATCGTCCCCCTGCTCCCTTTGAATAAACAAAACATCTTGTACGGGAGGCGCAGCATGATGGTTTCGCTTCGGAGAAGCACTCGTCCGCTTCAGGTCGGTGCGGTTAAAATAGGCGGAAATGCTCCGATTTCCGTTCAGTCAATGACGAAAACTGATACCCGGGATATCCCGGCAACCGTCAGACAAATCAACGAATTAGCCGCAGCCGGCTGTGAAATAGTGCGGCTGGCGGTCGTAGATATGGAAGCTGCCCAGGCCATTGCGGCCATCAAACGGCAAACCAGTATTCCCTTAATTGCGGATATTCATTTCGATTACCGTTTAGCCTTGGAGTGCCTGGACGCCGGAATCGATGGCCTGCGTATTAACCCCGGGAACATCGGGGAGCGGTCCCGGGTGGAAATGGTGACGCAAAGGGCTTTAGCCAAAGGTATCCCCATCCGCATCGGGGTGAATGCCGGCTCTCTGGAAAAACCGTTGTTGGAACGGTTTGGCGGAGTAACAGCAGAGGCGCTGACAGAAAGCGCTTTGGGACACATTCGGATCTTAGAAAGCCTGAATTTTTATGACATAAAGGTTTCTCTTAAAGCCTCCCATGTTCCGCTAATGATCCAGGCTTATCGGGAGTTATCTGAAGTCGTAGATTACCCGCTCCATTTAGGGGTAACCGAGGCTGGCGCCGGGCGCTACGGTTCAGTTAAATCAGCCGTAGGGATTGGTACGCTTCTAGCCGAGGGGATTGGGGATACGCTGCGGGTCTCTTTGACCGGCCCCCCGGTCGAGGAGGTGCGGCTTGGTTTTGAAATTTTAAAGTCCTTAGGGCTTAGGGAAAAGGGAGCAGAGATAATTTCTTGCCCAACCTGCGGCCGCTGTCAGATTGACCTGCTGCCCATCGTAGAACGAGTGGAGCAGGAACTGTCTGACCTGAAGCACCCCTTAAAGATTGCGATTATGGGCTGTGTCGTGAACGGCCCGGGTGAAGCGAGGCAGGCGGACGTTGGTTTAGCCGGCGGCAAGGGCATGGGTTTGCTGTTTCGGCAAGGGGAGCCGCTGCGAAAAGTTAAAGAAGCGGAAATGGCACAGGCTCTGGTGGCGGAAATAAAGCGCCTGGATAATGAAACTTAGATATAATTACCGGTATAATTATTTGGTATAATTGTTCAAATCACCTAAAACTTATTTGAGCCAAAAAACTAATAAGAGGAGGAATGCTGGTGCGCGCATCGCGTTTGTTTGCACCAACTCTGAGGGAAGAACCGGCCGAGGCTGAAGTAATCAGTCACCGCTTAATGCTGCGGGCCGGGATGATTCGAAAAACAACTTCCGGAGTTTATACTTATCTGCCGCTGGCGCAGCGGGTATTGCTTAAAATTGCCGCGATTGTCCGGGAAGAAATGAATAAGGCGGACGGTCAGGAAGTGGCCCTGCCGATTATTCAGCCCGCCGAATTATGGCAGGAAAGCGGGCGTTGGGCAGTTTACGGGGATGAGATGTTTCGGCTCAAAGACCGGCATCAGCGCGATTTTTGTTTAGGGCCAACCCATGAAGAGATCATCACGGATTTAACCCGCGGCGAAGTTCATTCCTATAAGCAGCTTCCGCTCCTATTATACCAGATTCAAAATAAATACCGGGATGAACGCCGCCCCCGCTTTGGTCTGATGCGGGGCCGGGAGTTTATCATGAAAGACTTGTATTCTTTTGACCGGGATGAGGCGGGCTTAGAAGTCAGCTATCAAAAAATGTATAACGCCTATACCCGGATCTTTAAGCGCTGCGGCCTGCGTTTTCGGGCGGTAGAGGCTGACCCGGGAGCCATTGGTGGAAACGCCAGCCACGAGTTTATGGTCTTGGCCGGTTCCGGGGAAGCGGTTGTGGTAGTCTGCGAGGCTTGTGGGTATGCCGCTAATGTGGAAAAAGCCGAAGCGCGGCCGGAACTGTTTCAGGCGGAACAAGCGCCGACTGTTTTAGAAAAGATCGCTACCCCTGGGGTGCGGACCGTAGAGGAAGTGGCGGAGTTTTTAAAGATCAATCCGAAAGCCGTGATTAAAACCCTCTTTTACGAGGCGGAGTTTACGGACAAGCAAGAAATAGTCGCGGTGGTTTTGCGGGGCGATCGAAACCTGAATGAAGTTAAACTTTTGAATCGTTTAGGATGCTTAAGAGTGGAAATGGCGACCGAAAAGCGGATCCAGGAGGTTGCCGGAGCCTCGCCTGGCTTTGTGGGGCCCATTGGTCTGCAAGGTATCCGCATCATTGCCGATGCCGAAATACCTTTGATGGTGCAGGGAGTCGTTGGGGCGAACGAAGATAACTTCCATTATCAAGGGGTAAACCCGGGCCGGGATTTCCCCTTGGATGAAGTCTTTGACTTGCGTCTGGTGGAAGCTGGGGAGGCCTGCCCGGAATGCGGCAGTCCCTTAGAACAGACGTACGGAATAGAAGTGGGGCATATTTTTAAACTGGGGACCAAATACAGCTGTGCGATGCAGGCTCGCTTCCTGGATGAAAAAGGCCAGGAACAACTGATAGTCATGGGCTGCTACGGGATTGGGGTCAGCCGGACTATGGCAGCGGCGATTGAACAGAATTATGATGAGAATGGGATTAAGTGGCCGGCTTCCATTGCCCCTTACCAGGTGGTGGTAATCCCGGTCAGTTATCAGGATGAAACCCAGAAAGCCGTGGCCGAAACTCTGTATGAGCAGTTGGAGAAACTCGGCTTGGAAACTTTGCTGGACGACCGACTCGACCGAGCCGGCGTAAAATTTAAAGATGCCGACCTGATCGGGTATCCCTTCCGGATTACGGTTGGGGCCAAAGCGTTAAAAGATGGGCAGGTAGAGATCCGCACCCGCTTGAATAATGAAGATGTACGGGTTAAGATTGAAGCAGCAGCGGATTACGTTGCCAATCAGCTGAAGCAGCAATTGGCGGTCTTAGACTAAGGTTTAAGGGGGAGAAGCGGCCAGTGAGTGAATACGATATGGTCCTGCGTTTGGCTTTGGCTTGCTTTCTGGGCGCAATCATCGGGTTGGAACGGGAAAGTCTGGCCCGACCGGCGGGGCTTAGGACCTACACCTTGGTTTGTATGGGTTCAGCCTTGGCCATGATTGTGTCGATGGAGATATACTATCTGTTTCACAGTACAGTTACCGCGGATCCGGGACGAATTGCCGCTCAGGTTATCAGTGGCATCGGTTTTTTGGGGGCCGGCAGTATTTTGCGTGAGGGTGCCAATGTTACCGGTCTTACTACCGCTGCGGGACTTTGGGTGGTGGCTTGCGTGGGACTGGCCTGCGGAGCGGGATTGTATTTGGCCGCGGTAGCCACGACCGGCTTTATCCTCCTGATTTTGGTTTATTTCTTTAAGGTGGAAGAGCGTTTTAGTGGGATGCGCGAATATAAGCATTTTACGGTGGTAGTGCTTGACCGGCCGGGTGCCATCGGCAAGGTTGGTACGGCGCTGGGGGAAGATGGGATACATATTAAGAATTTAACCTTAAGTCATTCGGAAGAGGACCAGTTGGTTTTAGATCTGTTGCTTCGAATTCCTCCATTCATCAAGCCGAAAGTGGTGGCTGATAAGCTGTATGGCGTATCCGGGGTTTTTAAAGTGGATCATCAAGATTGAATAAACTAGGAGGGGAAATGATGACCAGGACTAAGCCCCTGCTTTGGGGTGAAGCCAATGCGCCGGGAAACTGGTTCGAGGGCACGAATCTTCCTCCTGCAGCGATAGAGGTGCTGAGCAAAGCCCAGGTTAAAACCGTGGAGATTAATTCCCAGTCCGGAAAATGGACGATCCAGCTTTGGCTGGGGGAACCGGTGGCCAAGGAGTATCTGCAGGTTTTAAGTGAAGGGTGGAGAAAGCGGTTTCCCCTCCTGCGCGAAGTTGAGTGGAAACTGCTTTGCCAGTATAAACCAGCCGAAGCAGCTCAAGAATTAACCAGCCGCTGGGAGCATTATGTTGCCCGGATAAGCGCAGAAATTTCTGTCTTAAAAGGCTGGCTGGAGAAAACAACGATTAAAATAACCGAAGATGACCGCCTGACCGTGTTATTGCAAAGCCCCCTGGCCAAGCAGTGGTTAGAGGGCAAGGGGGCTAAGGAATTAGTCGCGGATTGGCTGGAGCAAAACTTGGGGTGGAGACCGCAAGTTTTTTGGTGTGTCGCTGAACCATCAGATGCACAGGTTTGCGAATCGCCAACCGAAGCACAGCAGTATTTGAGGGAGATTAGCCCGGCACCCTTAAGGGGATTGGCTAATCCAGTGGAAATCAGCAATTTAGCCCCGAAAAAAGCGCTGGGAAAGAATAAATGCTGGTTGGGCCACCAGATCAAAACAAAGCCCAGGCCTTTGAATTATCTGGTTGAGGAAGAACGCTCCGTTACGGTCCAGGGTCGAATCTTTGAACTCTCGGTCCGGGAACTGCGTAGCGGCCGGACTTTGGTGGTCTTTTATCTAACCGATAACACCGATTCGATTACAGTCAAGTTATTTTTAGAGGAAGCAGACAAAGACCGGGTACTCAGTCACCTTAAAGAAGGGGAGTGGGTCCTGGCTAGGGGAGCGGCTCAGGTAGACCGCTATTCGCAGGAGCTTACGCTGCTCGCACAGGATATTAATGCGGCCGACGCCCCGGCCCGGGTGGAAGAGGCGCTGCAGAAAAGAGTCGAACTGCATCTCCATACGAAAATGAGTTCCATGGATGGATTTGTGGACGTAAAGTCCCTGATGAAACGTTTAGCCGCCTGGGGCCATACGGCCGTGGCCATTACGGATCACGGAGTCGTACAGTCTTTCCCCGAAGCTTATGAAGAGGCAAAGAAATATGGCCTGAAGGTTATTTATGGGTTGGAGGGGTATCTAACCGAGGAATCGGCCCCTAAACCCGGCAAACGCAGCAACCGCACCAAGACTTACCATATAATTATCCTGGCCCAGAATCAGCAGGGCTTGCAAAATTTATATCGTTTGGTCAGTGAGGGGCACATCGAGAATTATTACCGGCACCCCCGCCTATCCCGGCAAGCGATTGAACGATATCGCCAAGGCCTGCTTTTAGGCACGGCCTGCGAGGCGGGCGAACTGATCCAGGCGTACCTGGAGGGAGCGCCTCCCGCCCGTTTAGACGAGATTGCTTCCTTCTACGATTTCATCGAGATTCAGCCGATTGGGAACAATGAGTTTTTAATCCGCAATCAACAGATCCCGGATCATAAAGGGTTACAGGCTTTAAACCGCTGTTTGTTCGAGCTCGGGGAAAAGCTAAAAAAACCAGTCGTGGCCACGGGTGATGTTCATTTTTTAGACCCGGAGGATGAGTGTTATCGTCGGATCCTGCAAACCGGCAAGGGATATGAAGATGCGGAACTGCAAGCTCCCCTTTTTCTGCGGACCACGGAGGAAATGCTGGCCGAATTCAGTTATTTGGGCAAGGAAAATGCCCACCGGGTAGTCGTGGATAATCCATTACATATCTGTAGTTTAATCGAAGAAATGCGTCCGGTGCCGGAAGACCTGCACGCCCCGGTAATCGAGGGGGCCGAGGAACAGATCACGGAAATGACTTACCGGAAAGCCCGGGAAATGTACGGGGAAAACCTCCCGACGATAGTGCAGCAGCGCATCGAAAAAGAATTAAATTCGATCATTAATAACGGCTTTGCGGTTTTATATTTAATCGCGCATAAACTGGTGCTCAAATCCAACCAGGACGGTTATCTGGTAGGCTCGCGGGGATCGGTCGGCTCTTCTCTGGTCGCCACACTGACCGGGATTACTGAAGTTAATCCACTATCCCCGCATTACCGTTGTCCAAACTGTTGTCACAGCGAGTTTATTTTGGACAATTCCGTAGGCTGTGGGGCAGACTTGCCGGATAAGCCCTGTCCCCAGTGCCAGACTCCCTACGTCAAAGACGGGCACGAGATTCCTTTTGAGACCTTTATGGGCTTTAAAGGGGATAAAGTTCCCGATATTGATCTCAATTTTTCAGGGGAGTATCAGGGGAGAGCCCATACTTATGTAGAAGAAATCTTTGGCAAGGATCACGTTTTTCGCGCCGGCACCATCACCACGATTGCCGACCGGACTGCGTATGGCTTTGTCAAGAAATATCTGGATGAACACCAGCTTAAAGCCCGGGAGGCGGAAATAGCCCGCTTAGTGAAGGGCTGCACCGGGGTTAAACGCTCGACCGGGCAGCACCCGGGAGGACTGATGGTTGTGCCTAAGGGGATTGATATTCATCAATTCACCCCGGTGCAAAGGCCAGCTGACGATCAGACATCAGCGGTCATTACCACCCATTTCGATTACGAGTCTATCAGCAGCCGCTTAGTGAAGCTGGATATCTTGGGCCACGATGATCCGACGGTAATTCGGATGCTGCACGATTTAACCGGGGTTGACCCGCAGGAAGTCCCAATTGGTGAAGCGAGGACCATGCAGCTTTTTTCCGGGGTGGAGCCTTTAGGGGTTTTGCCGGAGCAAATCCGCTCTGTGGTGGGAACCTATGGGATTCCCGAGTTTGGCACCCGTTTTGTGCGTCAGATGTTAGAAGACACCCGACCGAAAGCCTTTTCGGATCTGGTGCGCATCAGTGGTTTTTCCCACGGTACGGATGTGTGGCTGAATAATGCGCAGGACTTGATTAAAAGCGGGCAGGTTAAATTAGCGGATGCTATTTCTACCCGGGATGACATTATGACTTATCTAATCCACCGGGGAATGGACCCCTCGGTTGCTTTTAAAATTATGGAGGATGTCCGTAAAGGGAAGGGCGTAAAGCCGGACTTCGAGGCGCAGATGGGCGAAAAATCCATTCCCAATTGGTATATCGGTTCTTGTAAAAGGATTAAATATATGTTTCCGAAAGCGCATGCCGTTGCTTACGTGTCCATGGCTTTTCGGATTGCTTATTTTAAGGTCTATTACCCGGAAGCTTTTTACGCCAGCTTTTTCACCGTACGGGCGGATGAGTTTGACGCCCAGTTGATTGTGGGCGGTGCCGCTCAGGTTCTCCCCAAAATCGAGGAATTGGAGCAAAAAGGCAACGACGCCACGGCTACGGAAAAAAGTTTGCTGACGATCCTGGAAGTGGCTTTGGAGATGTATGCCCGCGGTCTGAAATTTCAGCGGGTTGACCTGCTGAAATCCGACGCGCAGCGGTTTTTGCTTACTCCCCAAGGTTTATTGCCGCCCCTCGTGGCTTTGCAGGGTTTAGGACAGGCCGCGGCCGCAAGCATTGTAGAGGCCCGGGAGAAACGTCCTTTCAGTTCGGTCGACGATTTGCGGCAGCGCACCCGGGTAGGCAAGAACCTGGTTGATGTGCTGCGGGAACACGGTTGTTTGGTACTTTTGCCGGAATCAGATCAATTAAGTTTGTTCGGCGATTAAACCTGGATTTCCAGGAAAATCAGGAGAAGCGCTTGCCATCGCTTAAGGCCTGTGCTATAATTAGTTGACTTGTAGATATCCTAGAAGGAGGCCAAGAGTGGGTGATTGCCCACTCTTTGTTTATGAACCTGGTTTAGGTTATCCGCAGATTTTGGAATAAGGAGTACCAGGAGGTGACGGGCGCACCGCTGCCCTTAGTCCAGGGCAGGATATCCGGCGCCGATTTGATGAATCAACCCCAAGATGGGTCGCGTCAAACCCGTTCGAAGAATGAGGCAAATAAGCAAGCCCGGTTGTCTCGCGGAGCCAAACCGCTGCATGAAAAGACGGAGACTCTGGTAGAACAGCTGGTGGAACCGGTAGTCCAGGAGTCAGGGTTAGAATTGGTGGAAGTTACCTATACTAAGGAAGGACCCGACTGGTATTTGCGGGTTTTTATTGACCATCCGGAAGGGGTAACCCTGGATATTTGTCAGGCACTCAGCAATAAGCTGAATCCCTTATTAGACGATGCCGATCTTATTGAGCAGGCATATTTTTTTGAAGTAAGCAGTCCTGGCCTAGAACGTCCGCTAAAAAAGGAAGCGGACTTTCGGCGTTATCAGGGAAATAAAGTCCGGGTCACTACCTATGCCCCTTTGGCGGGACAGAAGAAGTTTGAAGGGGTCTTAAAAGGACTGGAAGCGGGAAAGGTAATCGTCGAACTGAAAGACGGACCGGTTGAGATTCCTTTTGATCAGGTGGCGTCAGCCCGACTGATGATAGATTTTTAGTTTAAGGTTTAGGTTTCGATCCCAATCGCTTTAAAACAGAATAGGAGGACTATCGGTAATGAATCAGGAATTTATCCTGGCTCTGCATGATCTGGAAAAAGAAAAGGGAATTCGGGTTGAGATTCTGTTGGAAGTAATCGAGGGCGCTCTCGTATCCGCCTATCGCAAGAATTTTGGTTCCCTGCAGAATGTGCGCGTAGATATTGATCAGGAATCAGGCAAGGTACGGGTACTGGCGCGGAAAACCGTTGTGGAGGAAGTTAAAGATACCCGGACCGAGATTTCCCTGTCGGAGGCCAGAAAACTAGACCCCAGATACGATCTGGAAGATGTGGTCGAGATCGAAGTCACCCCTAGGGATTTTGGCCGGATTGCTGCCCAGACCGCTAAGCAGGTGGTGGTTCAGCGGCTGCGCGAGGCTGAACGCGGGCTGATCTTTGAGGAGTTTTCTAACCGGGAAGGGGATATTGTCACTGGTTTGGTGCAGCGGCAGGAACAACGGAATATCTTGATTGACCTGGGTAAAACCGAGGCGGTATTAACCCAGTCCGAACAAATGCCCGGGGAAGACTACCGCATGGGAGACCGCATCAAGATTTACATTGTAGAGGTCAAAAAGACGACCAAGGGGCCGCAGATTCTGGTCTCCCGTACCCACCCCGGTCTGCTTAAACGACTGTTTGAATTAGAAGTGCCCGAAATTTTTCAGGGAATTGTGGAATTAAAAAATATTGCGCGGGAAGCCGGCGCACGCTCGAAAATTGCGGTGCATTCCCGGGATGAAAATATCGATTCGGTGGGAGCCTGTGTGGGGCCGAAAGGAATGCGGGTACAGGCCATAGTTAACGAATTGCGGGGAGAAAAAATTGATATAATTAAATGGAGTCCGGATGCCGCAAGGTTTGTGGCGAATGCTTTGAGTCCGGCCAAAGTGCTGACCGTAGAGATTTTGGAAAACGAAAAAATCGCCCGGGTAGTAGTCCCGGACTACCAGTTGTCCCTGGCTA
>CAYXHK010000067.1:0-9435 GCA_964464665.1 uncultured Syntrophomonadaceae bacterium | reverse complement strand
CAACTGATGTGTGAAGGGGAGATCAATCAATCCGCGCAAACTTTCAACTACGAGCAATCGGAAACAGACTATTTTTTAAATATTTACAAAAAAACTGCCTGTCTCTTTGCCACCAGCTGTTTAGCCGGCGCTTTAACGGCCGGTCTCCCTCAGTCCCAGGTAAAACTGCTTGAGAAGTACGGACTCTATTTGGGGTATGCCTACCAAATCCTGGACGATATCTTGGATATTGTGGCTCGGCCGGCGGAACTGGGCAAACCCGTAGGCAGTGATCTTAAAAACGGCATCTTAACCTTGCCGGTGCTTAAGCTCCTCCAGGACGAAGCGTATGCTCCCACGCTTAAACAGCTGTTTGACCAGCGGCACCTTACCCCGGCGGAGGTCAGCCAAATAATCGGTTACTTGACCCGCAGCCGGGACGGAATCAGCTACGCCTATCAGCGCTTAGCCCAGATGATCGAATATGCCCAGGAAGCCCTGCAGGCTTTGCCGTCCACGCCGGCTAGCCTAGCGATTTCCGAAATGGCAGCCCAATTATTTGCCAAACCGTTAGCCATGGCCCGACCTGGTCTGGAACCGCTGGGGATCCAGCTTAACGATCTTTTCACCATCCCCTCGAGCCTCCCAAGCGAGGAGATTCCAACCGACTTCTTCTATCCGGCGGCGGAATGGCTGCCCAGCATTCTGGAGCAGAATCCCTTCCCCGAATTCCAAGAAAGCTATGCTTAAAAAAAATGAGAGGTCCTGGCGGACCCTAACCACTGCCGTTCCCCAGCCGCAGGAATCCATAGTCTCACAATTACAAGAAGCCAACACCTTCCTGACGCTGAAAGCCGCTGTCTCCCAGCAGCAAGGGACCACCGTTTCCCAGCCACTGGAAACTGACCTTCACCAGCAAATTGAAACGGCAGCTTATGGCCTGGGCAGCAGCGGCGGCAGCTTGGTCCGGGAAATAATCAGAATCGGCCGTTTTGTTTTTCGCACCCGGGTTCGGGTGGAAAAAGAGCTAAAGCACTGGCGCCAAGTCGCCGGCCAAGCTCCGGACTTAAGCCTCAAAGAACAAGCTTGGCGAAGTTTGAGCCTGAAAAGTTTTCACGCCTTGGGGGGCAATATTTTTGCTACCCGCTATCCCGAGTGGGAATCCGTCCTAATCCCCTTAATTGTGGCGCTGCAGACCATCAGCGATTACCTGGATAACCTCTGTGACCGGATGCAATTAGAAAATCTGGACCCGGCCGCCTTCCGGCAGCTGCATGAAGCGTTTTTTGACGCCCTGAATCCGGCTGAGCCCCTGAAAAACTATTACGCGGCTTACCCCTTTCAGGCCGACGGTGGTTATTTGGCTGAACTCGTGGCTTTTACCCAACAGAGGGTCCGGCTGCTTCCCGCTTATCCGCTGGTGCAGGAGGCGATAAGGGGATTGGCCTCCCTGTACGCCGATCTGCAGGTTTATAAGCATATGGACTTAGAAAATCGGGAAACGCGGCTTAAGCAGTGGGCGGCAAAGAATAATCAAGGTTTTCCCGAGTTGTACTGGTGGGAATTTTCCGCGGCCTGCGGGTCTACCCTGGCGATTTTTGCCCTTTTAACTGCGGCAACTCGCCCTGGATTAACTTCCCAGGAAACCCAAGGTATCCTTGAGGCTTATTTCCCTTGGATATGCGGGCTGCATATCCTGCTTGACTATTTGATTGACCAGCAGGAGGATAGGCTCGGCGGCGATTTAAACTTTGTAAGTTACTATGCCGATACCCACGCGGCGGAGCAGCAGCTCGGCTGGTTTGTAGCGCAATCGCTGACCAACGCGCGCTGCCTGCCCGATGCCCGGTTTCACACTACCATAGTCCAGGGGTTACCGGCCCTTTATCTGTCCGACCCCAAGGTTAAACAGCAAAACCTGATCCTGACCGCTAACCGGCTATTACATGCCGCGGGCCGGGGAAGCGGCAATTTATATCAAATCTGCCGCTTTCTGCGGGGCCGAAAATTAATCTGATCAGCAGACTTTAGTGGGCTAAAAAGGATTCAGGAAAAGAATGGCGAATCCATATCAATTATAGACTGGAATCGGTTGAAGGCCAGCTGCGGCTAAACACTGATTAAGGCGGTAAGATGCGTATGTTTAAGATCGCGATCGTGCAATTTCCCCGGCACTCTAACGATTTAGCCGATAATCGGCAGTTGATGACTTCCTATCTGGAAAAACTGGCCCCGGACAGCGATCTGGTATTATTGCCCGAGGGCTGGTTAGGGCCTGAGCCGTTAATAACAGAAGACTACCTGGAAATCCTGCACGACCTTTTAGCGAAACTAAAAGCGCCGGGCTGTTTAATGGTGTCCGGCGCGCAATACATTGATGCCGATTCGCAAAAAATTTGTCGGGGATTTATTTTAAGTCAGGAACGCCCGGACCCAATCCCTTATGATAAACTCTTCCCCTCCGAGGCGATTGGCGAGCGTAAATTCATTGCCCCGGGTGACCAGTCGCCGGTGGTAATACATAACGGCTTGGGGATTGGCGTGGCAGTATGCGTAGACCTCTTTTATCCAGAAGTAATCCGCAGTCTGGCGCTTCGGGGCGCTTCGCTGATTTTGAACCCCGCCAATATCCCGAACAACCGTATGCCTCTATGGAAAAACCTAGGCGGGATACGCGCCTGTGAAAACACGGTTTTCGTGGCCATGGCCAACAATACCGGCACCAGTTACCCCGATGGCCGTAAAATCATGGGAGAAAGCTATGTCGTCTTCCCCGATGGTTATAACCTTTTCGGTTACGGCGAAAAGCCAGGCATTTACTATGCCGAACTGGAACTTAGCTTGCTGGATCAGGTTCGCCAAAGGTGGCCTTATCTCGAAGACATCCGGAAGGGAACAATCCCCTCCTGAACCTCCTAAATTTTGTCGAATTAGCGCTTCATTTTCGTTTGCTGCCTAACCTTTGATACAATCACGTTATAAACCAACTAAAATTGAAAAACGTTAATTTGTTAATTTAGACAAGCCTTAAATTGCTGACTCAGCAGCTGATTACACCTCTCAACCACCACTGACTCATTAATGGTTAATAACCGGCGATTCAGCATTACCACTTTCCCGTCAATTATGGTGGTCTCAACATCCGTGGCCCTTGCCGAGTAAACCAACCGGGAAACTGGATCCACCCCTTGTTCCGGCTGACTGTGCACTCCATTAAGGTCGACCAGGATCAAGTCAGCCCGTTTGCCCACTTCCAGACTGCCAATCTCCGCATCCAGGCCTAACGCTTTTGCCCCTCCCAGCGTAGCCATTTCTAAAACCTGCGCAGCCGGCAAGGCAGTCGGTCCGCAGCGAATCTTATGAATCAAAGCGGCTAAGCGCATTTCCATAAACATGTCCAAATTGTCATTGCAGGGTGCTCCGTCCGCCCCTAAAGACACGGAAATCCCGCGGGCCAGCATTTCCGGCACCCGCGCAATCCCCGAAGCCAGCTTCAGGTTGGAACTGGGGCAGTGTACCACCCGGGTGCCGGTCTGTTGCAGCACGTCAAGTTCTGCCTCGTCTAACCATATACAATGCGCCAGCAGCAGGTTCGGGCCGGTCAGTCCCAGCCGGTGCAGGTAGAGGAGGTTCCTTTCCCCGCGTTCCCGCAGAATCAGCTCCACCTCCTGCTGATTCTCCGCCGCATGGGTATGAATCAGCACCCCGTAATCAGCGGCTAAAGCGGCTATATCCCGCAGAAGATGCTCCGTACTGGATACGGCAAAACGCGGTTGAAAAGCATACCGGATCCGCCCCGCATCCCGGCCATGCCATTTATTAAGCAGCGTCACGCTCTCCCTAATCGAATCGCGGGAATCCTCCCTCAACCCCGCGGGCACTTGCGGTCCGTAGTCCATCATTACTTTGCCGGATACCGCCCGCATCCCGTTTTCTAAAATGGCTTGCAGAGCGGCTTCCGTATGATGGACGGTTTCCATATCCAGGATGCAGGTAGTGCCTCCCCTAAAAAGTTCCGCACAGCCCAGCATAGCCGAATAATAGATGGATTCAGGTGTATGGGCGGCTTCCAGCGGCCAGATTCGCTTTTGCAGCCAATCTAACAGTTCCATATCATCCGCCTGTCCACGAAACAAAGCCTGGCAAAGATGCACATGGGTTTGCACAAAGCCGGGCAGCACCATTTTGCCAGTTGCATCGATAACCAGTTCCTCCGGCGAAACCGATTCCGCGGCTGTCGTAGGAACAGCTGGCCGCGACAAAAGATCTGCGGTTTTTTCCAGCCGGGGATTAATCGCCTTTATCTGGTTTCCTTCTATGGTTAGGTCTCCTTTAAATATAGCCCGCTCTGGGTTCATCGTAATTATCGTTCCGTTTAAAATCGAAATCTTTGGCACTGGTTCACCCCCGGTTTCTTGTGAATTTTAAAAAATGGTGATATGCTTTTAATATATACCAAAGGATCGGAGGATCATCCATGTTTTTTCAAGCCTATTCTCCCGAGCAAGCCGCCACCGGTAAACTGGAAAATGGACGAGATGTAATCATTCTTTACGTTAAGGAATTTAAGAAGGAATGTCAGGAAGTTAACGAGGCCAGTTTAAGCAAGTATATCTACAACTGGTTTTATAATAAAGAAAAAAGCTCCTATGTTCTGCAAGTCTCCTGGGACGACGAAATCAGTATTGCCATCCGTTTTAACCAGCAGCACTATCCCCTGCTGGCCGCCATGGTAGAACCCAAAGATATAATTATAACCACGGTACCAATCACCGAGCTAGTCTCCAAGGTCAAAGAAAACGGAAATAATGTGCTCGATTTTTCCGAGCCGGTGGTTACTTTCAGCCAAATCGTTTTTGAAGACCCCAAGCCTTATTTAGATGCTGCGGACGTAGATCCTAAAGCTTCGCCGGTTAATAATTAAGCATTTTTAGTTTTAAACATTCGTTTTTAAGCATTCTTAAGCGTTCTTTTTAAAGCATTCTTTCGTCATGCCCCACTGCGATCGGACATATTCGGATATATTCGGACTTATGCGGGACATCTGTGCTATGGCGTTAATAATCATATGCCTGGTCAATCTGGCCAATCTGAATTATTCCTTAATCCTTAGTAATCGAGGTCCAGCACCATTCCGTCTGAGGCCGCAATCACCTTAACCCCGGTTTCCGACGTCAGCTGTTTCGCGATTTTTTGGGGGTCATTCAGCAGCATCGTCATCCCAAAGTGGGTTAAAATGGCTAATTTGGGGCGCGGCACGGCTTCCCGCAGGATCCGACGAACATCCGCCACACAAAGATGGACAAATTCCCCCGGTCCGGTGGAGTAATAACGGACCGTATTTAAAATCATCACATCGGCTGCATAGATAGCCGGCAGTTCCGGAAAATAGGCCGTATCCGCAATCAGCGCAACACTTACCGCGCCCAAATTAAATTTAAGTCCATAAGTTTCCACCCCGTGTCGGTGTAAAACCGGGGTCTCCAAAACCAGCCCTCCTACCGAATATCGTCCGCCGACCTGCAAGGGCACCAGTTCCTCCAAATACTCCCGCACATAATTATAGACAACCGGTTCTTCATCCAAAGCATCACTCGGGGCCAAAACTTTTCCTTTACGGAGCGATCCGCCTCGGGTCATGGCCTCAATCATTACGTTGGCGTCACAAGAATGATCTACATGCCGGTGGGTCAATATAACCCCGTCCAACTTGGCTAAGTCGAGCTTTGGTTTACTTCGGTTGGCCCAGACAAGCGTGCCTGGTCCGGGGTCGATTAACAACCGGGTTCCGGCATACTCGACCCAAATCCCGGCGGAGGACCGCAACTGCAGGGTCGTCACGTACCGAGCCCCGGCTGTGCCTAAAAACTTGATAAAATTCTGGATTGGTTTTGGCACTAACTCAGCCCCTTATCATTTGCCGATAAAAACTGCTTTTTTTCATCAACTTTTTTCAATAACTTTTTAAAGTTTAACTTTCGCGCCCCGCTTTTATAACTCCTGCCGGTCAGAAAGACTATCTATGATCAAAACCCGCACCTTACCCATCTATTTTTTAAGCCTTCAATTTGTACTGAAAT
Organism: uncultured Syntrophomonadaceae bacterium; assembly: GCA_964464665.1. Classification (GTDB taxonomy): domain Bacteria; phylum Bacillota; class Ch66; order Ch66; family Ch109; genus CAYXHK01. The sequence continues at coordinate 3,376 of CAYXHK010000067.1, read as the reverse complement.
CCTCAATCAGGCACTAAATACGATTTCCGCTATTATATACCATTATTAATTTTTCTAAATTGGAAACACTAATTTCAATAAGGAGGTAGATCAACCTTTTTTAAAAAAATAGTTTTAATCACTTTAGGCCTAGTCCTCTGATGCGGATCTATTGCCAGTGCAGCATCGCTGGATAGGTCTATCCAGCAGACAAACCCGAATCAGAGCATCACGGTTAAAGCTACCGCCTATTGTCCCTGTAAAAAATGCTGTGGTAAAACTGACGGCATAACCTACTCCGGCAAAAAAGCCCGGGGAAATCACACGATTGCCGTTGACCCTGACTTAATCCCGATTGGCAGTAAGGTGCTGGTCGAAGGTCTGGGAGTCCGGTACGCTGAGGATATTGGCGGGGCTATTCAAGAAAACCGAATTGATATTTATATGGATGACCATGTAACCGCCCTGTCCTTTGGGGTAAAAGAACTGGAAATACAACTGTTGGAGCAGTAGCCTAAGCTGCTGCTCTTTTTGCTGCTTAATCCCAAATCCCGGTTTTGCATAAGAAGCGGATAAATGCAGATAATACACGTAAGTCTTCCACTAGTAACAAAATTTTGAAAGGAACGATGCATATGGCTCAGTTAAATCAAATGGAACTCCAAAACTTAAGACACCTTATCGGAAGCCACGAAACTGCTTTTCAAAAACTGCAAACCTATGCCCAACAAGCGACCGATAGCCAGGTTAAACAGGTTTTTGAGCAGTCGGCCCAGGATGCCAAAAATACTAAACAAAAATTGCTGTCATTTTTAAGCTAGGAGGGACATATTAATGCAAGACAAAGATATGGTCAATGATGTTTTGTCCATGATTAACAGCAGTATTACCGGCTACGCGAATGTAATCACGCAGACGTCCAATCAGCAATTAAGGCAAACCATTCAACAGATCCGGGACAACGATGAAAAATTTCAATACGAGCTATATAAATTAGCTGAAAGCAAAGGCTTCTACAAACCGGCCCAAACGGCTAACCCCCATGAAATCCAGCAGATTAAATCCCAATTGGGCAGTTAGCCTAAATTAGCTGAAAGCTTTTGAAAGCACCTGTTTAATCAGATTAATACCAGGAGAACCAGAAAATCAGTTTCCGGTTCTCCTTTGCTTTTAGATTAGGTTTAATAAAAAGAAAGCCTTAAGTTGAAAACGATTAATTATGAATTAATCCTCTAACTATAATCATTTTACTTTAGTGGGAACATGATCCGGGTCAATAATTCGGATTCCGGAATTTCCCCCGGCGTGTTGAAATAAAACTCGTATGCGGTTCCCACGGGGGTATAGCCATTTTCCTGCATCCACTGCGCCATGGCCTCATAAACTGGGGCCATCCCCTGGTAAGAACCTTTATATAAATAAGCCAACTGTTTACCGGCCGGAATGGCACCGGGCTTAATACTATCCTTGCCGGCCAGCTGTTTAGCCACCGGGAAGCCCATTTCCACGTCCAGGTCTTCCATATCCAGATTATAATAAGCGGTAAACGGCGCACCCGCCGGCGTTTCCTTAATTTCGTTCAGGTATTCAAAAATAGCACCATAAGCTTGGCCGATTACCTGGGGCAAATCCGCCAACTTGGTCCGCGTCCGAATGGAAAGGGTAGGCTGGGCCGGCTTTTCACTTACCTCAAACTTATAATCCATTGGTATTACCTCCTCTTTCTATAAATTTGTGACTTAAAATGTGTGACTTTCTAAACCTATTACTTGCTCATCTCATCCTACTCTTGCTTTGCTCTTCTTCTGCTTATTTTTCATCTTATTTTAATCTATCTCTTGAATTGAAATCTACTACCCTGAACTGCGGTCATAGAAAAATTCAACCGCTGTCCTACTCCATGGAGAATTGCTTATCGAGTTTAAGGTGCTTAAAACTCTTCACTTTATTTGCGTAATCCGCTACCACTTGACCTTGGCCCAACAGTTTGTATTTATAGATTAAAAGCCCTTCTAAACCTACCGGGCCTCGGGCATGCAGCTTATTGGTGCTGATCCCCACTTCCGCGCCAAACCCGTACCGAAACCCGTCACTAAAACGAGTGGAGCAGTTCCAGAAGACATTGCCTGAATCAACCAGATTCATAAACAATTCCGCGTTTTGCTTATCCTCTGTAATGATCGCATCCGTATGCCCCGAACCGTATTGGTTGATGTGCCCGATCGCTTCCTGGATGTTATCGACAATCTTGATTGACAGCTTATAATCCAGGTATTCGGTTTTCCAATCCGCTTCGGTGGCCGCATTGACCTCGATAATCTTACGGGTTTTGGGGCAGCCGACCAGTTCCACGTTTTGTTTATCCATTTCCCTTTTTAACAATGGCAAAAATTCCTCGGCTGCCGCTTGATGCACCAGCAAGGTCTCCGTGGCATTACAGACTGCCACATACTGGGTTTTCGAATCAACTGCCAGGTCAACGGCCATCTTTTGATCCGCTTCGGCATCTACGTAACAGTGACAGATGCCGTCGGCATGGCCAAGCACGGCAATCTGGGAATTATCCATGATATAGCGCACAAATTCATTGGAACCCCTGGGAATAATCAGGTCAATATACTCATCCATTTTTAGCATTTCCCGGACATCATCCCGGGTTTCCAGCAGCTGAATCCAGCCTGCGGGCAGCCCGGCTCTTTCCGAAGCTTCCCGAATTATTTCGGCTAAGATCCGATTAGTGTTTAAGGCCTCACTGCCGCCTTTTAACAAAACAGCGTTACCGCTTTTTAGGCACAGGGTAGAAATCTGAACCAAGGCATCGGGTCTCGATTCAAAAATAACCCCGATTACCCCGATGGCGCAGCTGACCCGATACAGTTCCAAGCCCTGGTCTAATTCAGTAGCGGCCAGGGTGACTCCCACCGGGTCCGGCAGGTTAATCAGGCTATTGATTCCGGCGACTACATCCGCTATTTTAGCCGTATCGAATTTTAGGCGTTTTAAAAGGGGCGGAGCCAGGTTTGCCTGTTCACTTAATTCTAAATCTGCGGCATTTGCCTGGAGGATTTCCGCCTGCCGTTTGACCAGAGACCGGGCAATCTCGCTTAACGCCTTATTCTTTAACGCGGCATCGGCGGCAGCCAACTCTATCGAAGCCTGCTTTGCCCGCCTGGCCATTTCCTCAATCTTCATCATCAATCACCTATTTTCATATCATGTTTTATAGCCTATCAACTACCATAGTACTATTTTTTGGTCAGCTTGAAAATGTTAAGCTTAATAATAAGGTAGTTTGCTTAATAATTTTTACAATAAATTCAAATTTTTAAAATTAAGGTTCGCTCCAGCTACTAGAATTTTTGGCAACATTTGTCGGATTGACAGTTTATTCCGCCAA
>CAYXHK010000066.1:0-9460 GCA_964464665.1 uncultured Syntrophomonadaceae bacterium | reverse complement strand
ATCCCGGTCTCGCGCACAAACACGGCCGCTTCGTCGGGATCGGTGAAAAGGGCGTCTTTTTCACTAACCGTGATGTCGTCCTCAGTACCGCCGATCTTGCCCAACTCCGCTTCTACAGATACTCCCACCGGCCGGGCGATCTCCAAAACTTTTCGGGTCATCGCAATATTTTCTTCGAGGGATAGCTTGGAACCGTCATACATGACCGCGCTGAAACCACTGCGAATGCACTGCACAATCTGGGCAAGGCTGGTACCGTGATCCAGATTTAAAGCCACCGGAACCGTAGCTTTCGAGGCGGCCAGCAATGCCAGCGAGGTTATGTATTCCAAACCTGCATAAGTAATCGCACCCTGACTGGCCTGCATAATCACCGGCGATCTTTCGGCTTCCGCCGCTTCCACGATGGCTTGCGCGATTTCCATATTATTGGTGTTAAAGGCCCCTACCGCATATCCTTCTTTTTCTGCATCCTTAAGCAGTTCCGCCACACTCACCAAGGCCATTTCCTATTACCTCCTCATCAGCTCTGTCTGGTTTTAAGTTATCCGTTTATTTCTCTAGCTTATCTCTCTAGTTTATTTATCTTTTGTATTATAATTCAATTCATTAATTCGATTCATTCAATCTTAACTATTATCCCTGATTAAACAATAAAAAATGCTGGCTCCCAGAATTTCGCTCCAATTCGTCCAGCACTTTTTAGATATTCCTTTTATTCCGCTTCTGAGTTGACCGACCGTCAGCATCCGCCCAACTGCCGCCCGCATCCGCCTTATGCAAACGGAGCCGGTCGTAATCCGGCAGGATTTTGGCGTCGCCATCCGGCCGAATCGGGACAACCTTAAAAGCGCCGCAGCTGTTACAAAAAAGCCGGATCCGGTCGGGGAAGATCTCCACCTCTAAATCCTGCTGTTTGCAGTGACAGTGGATTTTGGCTTCTTCCGCCAACCGGCTGATTTGATCTATGGTGTCATACAGCACTGGCGAATGTTCCAGAAATGCCGGCAGAAGAAGTCCTTGGGGGTGGCTATCACTCGCTGGGGAATCAGTTTTATTCAAGTTTAAATCAGCGCTTATTTCCGGTTTCGGCCCCAACCGACCGATTTCCTGGCCGGTAGTCCGACAGTACAGCGGCAAAACTTTCCGTACCCAAACCTGGCTTCGATTGAGCAAAAAGATATGGGGCTGCTCACAAAACGGACACTGCACCTTTAAGCAAAACCGTTTGTGTTCTTTGGCGCTTAAACTAAACAAGTTCGTTCCGCAGTTACAAGCAATTGCGACGGATTGGTGCGTGTTAAAAAAGAAGACCGAAATAGGATAAACATCCGCCCAGCCGCAATTAGAGCACTCTAACTCTACCGCCGTGGTAGTAGAAATAACCATCGGGGACACCCCCCTTTAAGTGGAGATTTTACTGTTATAATACTTCTCCACCGGAGCGAAAATTCCTCCCCTGAGGCGTGTTTTCTTCACCGAAATCGACCGGAAGTTATCTGCGCAGCGCTTCCGCTACCAATACTTTAAGTTCATTAATATCGCAAGGCTTAGTCACATACTCCTTGACGCCCAGTTTAATGGCTTCGGCCACAACCTCCAGTTCTTCATAAGCCGTCATCATAATTACTACTTGCTCGGGGTTAAGCTTTTTAATCTCCCGCAGCGTTTCCAAGCCATTCATCCCGGGCATCTTCATATCCAACAGGATCACCCCGGGCTGACATTCGCCGAGTTTGGCCAAGGCTTCTACGCCGTTGGCTGCGGTGTGAACGGTGTATCCTTCGCCTTGAAAAGCTTCCTGCATCAAACGGCGTACGCCCAGCTGGTCATCTACCACGAGAATGGTACCGGCACTTTGCGACATATTATGCTCTCCTCTCCTTAATCCAGTTGCCACAATAATTACTCTGAATCTAGCTGCCGAAATAACTGCTGCTCTTCACCATCCGGGCTCGCGATTAAGTAAGGCAGTCCGGTTTTTAGGTAAACTTTGGGCAGCCGCCGGTTTATCGTAGTCCGGCGTGCGCTCATTTCAACCACTGCTCCGACTTCAATCCCGGGCTGACCGGTTACATCAATCATACAAGACTGCATGGCCACCTTGCCAATAACCGGGACCCGCTTGCCCTCCACTTTTACCTGGCGGGCGGCCCGGGTTACCCCTAAATAACTTAAAACATCTTTGGCCAAAACTTTGATTAAATCCTTAAATCCCTGCGGCTTGAGCACCGGCTCGATCGTATATCCGTCAACAAAGCCAACCGGCAGTACGGCAATTCGGCTGGGCCGACGCGTAGTGAAGGTTCGGCCATACCCGATATCCCGGCCAGAAGGGTAGTCCTGCACCTGAATAATTTTCGCTTTCAGCTGCCAAGGGTCTTTCAGGTTTAGCCGCTTTTGCACGGTGGCTGAAGGGTATTGCCCGTACAAAATCGTCCCTGGCCGCACCAGGTCCAGATGCAGTTGCGGATAAGCCAGCAACCCAGCGCTGTTGCAGACATGGCGCAAAGGGATCTGGATTCCCCGTTGGTTTAAAGTCTCCGCGGTCTGCTGCAAACGTTCAAACTGGGTTAAGGTATACTCAGAATCTGCCTGACGCGGGGAATTAGCGGCAGCCAGGTGGGTGTACAGACCCTCTATTTCTAAATACGGCTGCTCCGCCAAGCGTTCCATTATGCTGATTGCTTCCGCCGGGAACAGTCCGTTTCGGCCCATCCCGGTCTCTAACTTTAAGTGGGCCCGGGTTAATTTCCCCCGATCCTGGGCCGCCTGAGCCAACGCCCAGGCCGTTGCTTCCGAATTTAGGGTAGGTGTCAACTCATAGTCTATTGCCAGCTTTAACTGGGCACTCAGCAGCGGACTGAACACTAAAATCCGGGCCTCAATCCCCTTTTTCCTTAGTTCAATTCCCTCATCAATGGAAGTAACCGCCAGCCACTCCACTCCCTGCTCCACCAAAGCCCGGCTGACCACCGGGGCACCACACCCGTAGGCGTCCGCTTTAACCACGGCCATGATCTTGACGTCTGGACCCACCCACTGCCGGACTTCCTGCAGGTTGTGCCGGATGGCATCGATATCGATTTCTACCCACCGGGGACTGTAACCATCCAGAATTGTCAAACCGAAACCCTACCTTCAGCGACTTGCCTTTAATCTTTTTTTCAGGTTTATTAATTGCCTGACCCCCCGGTAGTACCGGGGTTCCGCCCAATTCCAGAAGCCATACAGCAACCGGGAATAGGGGAGGTCATACTCCCCTATAAATTCTGTATAAACCCCGTTAAATCCTTTTTTAAACCGGACCAGGCCATACAAAGGGTGATCCTCCCCTACGTCCCCCGGCACTCCCCGAAAGTCATACAGGGTGCAGCCCTGTTCTTTGGCCCATTCGATCATGGCCCACTGTAACAAGTAGTTCGGCATCACGTTGCGGTATTGGTTACTGGAGGCTCCATAAATATACCAGGTCTTGTTTCCGAAAATGAAGGCCAGGGTCCCGGCAATCAACTTTCCCTCGTATTCCGCCAAAAACAGCTTGGCCAAATTCCGCTCGACTAAATGGTCCCAAATCTGTTCGAAATACGAATACGACCGAATTAAAAAACGGTCCCGCTGCGCGGTTTCCAGCAACACTTGATAGAACCCGGGCAAATCAGCCTTGGTACAGTCGGTTTTTAACTTTACTCCCTTCTTTTGGGCGAGCCGCACATTGTAGCGGGTCTTCCCGGCTAAGTTGGCAAAAAGCTCGTCAATGGAAGGAGTAAGATCTAACCGAAAAACAAACCGGGGTTGTACCCCTTCAAAACCTTCGCTGGTCTGCGCCGGTTTAAAACCCCGGGAGCGCAGGTATTCACCAAATTCCTGGTACGCAGCCGGAACATCGGGGTCGATTTTTAAAAATATGGCACGATGCTTTGCGGCCAGTTCTTTTACCGCCTGCCAAAGAAAATCCAAGTGCGTTTTATTTTGCAGATCCGCCACTGGGCCGCGCGGCGCGTAAAAAATGCTGTAAACGCCGCCCGGCAGCTTGCGTTTCAATATGGAGATCGCCGCCACCGCGACGTTATCTTCTTGAACCAGGAGCCGAATTGGTTCCCAGCCGGTGGCCGCTTTAACTTCGCCCCACTCGTAAGACTGCAGGATATGTCCCTTGGGCATGGTTTGCCCAAAATTGTTGAATTCTTCCCGTTCGGCCGCGGCGATCACGCTATACTTAAGCGCCAACAACATCCTCTCCAACTATCTGTATTTTATCTCAATACTGCCGCGAATACTTAAGGGCAGCCCCCACAAAATCTCTAAACAAAGGATGGGCGCGATTGGGACGGGACTGAAACTCGGGGTGGAACTGGCAGCCGACAAACCAGGGATGATCAGGGATTTCCACGATCTCCGCCAACCGGCCGTCCGGCGAAACCCCGGTGACCCGGATTCCCCTTTCGACGAGTCGCGGCCCAAATTGATTGTTAAACTCGTAGCGATGGCGATGCCGCTCCTTAATCAACTGCTTGCCGTAAGCGATATGCGCTTTGGAACCTGGCTCCAGCTTGCAAGGATAGCTGCCGAGCCTCATGGTGCCGCCTTTGTCCGTAACCTCTTTTTGCTCCGGCATTAAATCGATTACCGGGTAGGGCGTGTCTGGGGCAAATTCCGCGCTGTGCGCGTCATCCAAGCCGCAGACGTTTCGCGAGTACTCAATGACCGCGCACTGCATCCCCAGGCAAATGCCTAAAAACGGTATCCGCTGTTCCCGGGCGTAGCGGGCTGCCATAATTTTACCATCAATCCCGCGATCCCCAAAACCGCCCGGCACCAAGATTCCATCAACCCCCTGCAGGTAGGCTTCAGCTCCTCCGGTTTCCAGATCTTGCGCGTACGCCCACCGGATGTCCACCTGCACCTGATGATAGATTCCTGCGTGCCGCAGACTTTCTACGACACTGAGATAGGCGTCATGGAGCTCCACATACTTCCCGACCAAGGCAATCGTTACCTGCGCCTGGGGGTTTTTAAAGCGCTCCACCAGCACTTCCCAGTCCCGCAGGTCACTTGGCCCGCCGGCCAGTTTTAAGCGGTTTAAGACAATGTGATCCAATCCCTGTTGTGCGATCATCAACGGAACCTCATAGATGCAGCCGGCATCCAGCACCTGGATCACGGCTTCTAAGTCCACGTCGCAAAAGAGCGCCAGTTTTTCTTTTAAGTCCTGGGGCAGGGGCTTTTCAGTCCGACAAACCAAGACATCGGGATTAATCCCGATACTGCGTAATTCTTTCACGCTGTGCTGGCTCGGTTTGGTCTTTAATTCCCCGGCCGCATGGAGATATGGAATCAGGGTAACGTGAATATACATCACATTATCCCGGCCTAATTCACTCCTCAACTGGCGGATCGCTTCCAAGAAAGGCAGGGACTCAATGTCCCCGACGGTCCCGCCGATTTCGGTGATCACCACATCCGGGGTGGGGACAGACTCCCGGGCTACCCGGTGGATGCTTTCCTTGATCTCATTCGTAATATGCGGAATCACCTGAATGGTGCTGCCCAGGTAATCGCCCCGGCGTTCTTTCTGCAGCACTGACCAGTAGATTTGACCGGTAGTAACGTTACAGCTCCGGTTCAAGTTTTCATCCACAAAACGCTCATAATGGCCCAGGTCTAAATCTGTTTCCGCTCCATCATTGGTCACAAATACCTCTCCGTGCTGATAAGGACTCATCGTGCCCGGGTCAATATTGATATAAGGATCAAATTTCTGAATGGCAACTTTCAGTCCCCGGTTTTTTAAGAGGCAGCCTAAGGAAGCCGCCGTGATTCCTTTCCCCAGAGAGGATACCACTCCTCCGGTAACAAAGATGAACTTGGTCAATTTATATATTCTCCTCTCCCTAACTTGCGACGGCTCTGCTATCCGGAATAAGTCGCTATCGTTATTCTTCAGCGGCTTCGCCTAATTCCCGGTCTTCGGGAACCCCCAGTTCCAATCCGTCTCCCCGTCGCACCAGCAAACGGAGTCGGCGTCCCCGGCCCGTAAATAGACCAGCCGCCCCCTTCGAGATAAGCCGAATCCGGCGCGGAGCCTTGCCCGGCACCGCAGAGCGCACGCTCCATTTCCCTTTACCCTGGTAACTGAACCGGGTGTCTAAATTTAACTGGGTGTAAATAGCCGCCGCGGTCCGCGGCCAATTCTCCGCGCCCACCGGTTTGATCCGCAGAACCTCCTCAATCAAATCCCTAAAATAAACCGGCTGACCGGCCCGTTTTAAAATGTGATATGCCAGATCTACTTCCGACATCCGGGTTAGGTTATTATCCCGATCATTTTTCATCCATACCTCTCCCTTGAATGAATTGTGTTATTCCTGGGAAACCTGTTCTGCATAACAACGCCTACATCCGTTCTGGAGCATTGATGCCTAAAATGCGCAGTCCGCTGCGCAGCGTAACGTGCACCGTCTGGACTAAAGCCAAACGGGCGTTCCTGAGCTCCGCGTCGCCGACTAAAATCCGAAAGGCGTTGTAATAACTGTGGAACAGGGAGGCTAATTCGTGAACATAACGCGCTAAACGATGCGGTTCCCGGGCAAGGGCGGCGGCCGCCACTTCCAGCGGCAGTTCCGCTGTCTTTTGCAGCAGTTCCAGCTCAATTGTTTCCTGCAACAGGTCTAATCGGCAGTCCTTAACCGCCGGGATGGTGAATCCGCCTTCCTTGGCCTGCCTAAAGATACTGCAAATCCGGGCATGCGCATACTGGATATAATACACGGGATTGTCATTGCTTTGCGCTTTGGCTAAATCCAGGTCAAAATCCAGATGGCTTTCCGCCGCACGCATAATGAAAAAGTAGCGGGCCGCGTCCTTACCGACTTCATCCAATAATTCCTCTAAGGTTACATACTGGCCAGTCCGCTTCGACATGCGCACTTGCTCCCCACCCTGAAACAACCGGACCATCTGAGCCAGGATTACTTCCAATCGGTCAGGATCCTTACCCATGGCGGCCAGGGCGCTTTTCATCCGGGCCACATGGCCGTGATGGTCAGCTCCCCAGATATTAATCACCCGGTCGAAACCCCGCTCAAACTTGTTAACGTGATAAGCGATGTCCGCCAAAAAATAAGTAGACAAACCATTGCCGCGGACCACGACTTCATCTTTATCCTCAGCCGAGTCGCCCGCTTTAAACCACAGAGCACCTTCCTTTTCATATATATAACCACGATCTTGCAGTTCATTCAAGGTTTGAATAATTTTTCCGTCCTCATGCAGGGACTGTTCACTGAACCAGACGTCAAATTCGACGCCAAAACTTTTCAGAGTCTCGCGGATGGCGGCCTGTTTTTCCCGCAGCGCGAAATTTAACAACTGTTTTCTTCGAAGAGGCTCTTTTACCTTAAGGTACTGGTCGCCAACCGCCCGAATAAAATTTTCCGCCGTGGCAATGAGATCCGTTCCGTGATAACCATCATCCGGTAACTCGACCGCCTGCCCGGAGGCTTGCAGATACCGGGCTTCCAAGGAGTCGGCCAATTTTTCGATCTGATTTCCGGCGTCATTTATGTAAAATTCACGAGTCACGGCATACCCGGCCGCAGTCAGCAGATTTGCCAGACTATCGCCGAGCGCTGCGCCCCGGGCGTGTCCCACGTGCAAGAGGCCAGTAGGATTGGCACTGACAAATTCAACCTGCACTTTTTCGCCAGCCCCAACCAAGCTGCAGCCATATTGTTCTCCCTGCGCCGCTGCCTCCAACGGGACTTTATATAACCACCCCGGCTGCAAGAAAAAGTTGAGAAAACCGGGGCCGGCAATTTCCAGGCGTTCTACCCAGGTATCAGTCGGGTCAAAAAACTCGCTTAATATTTCTGCGATTTTTCGGGGAGCCATTCGGGCGGGCTTCGCTAAAACCAGCGCCAGATTGGTTGCCAGATCTCCATGATTCTTTTCCCGGGGCACTTCCAGCGTAAAACCCGGGATTTCGGCAAAGGATAAACGTCCGGCCTGCTGCGCCGCTTCGGCGGCATGCCGTAATTGATTACTTATCTTTTCTCTGATTTCGGAGATGATACTCAAAATACAAGGCCCCCTCTCTAACCGGGACTATTTTCTCACAAAGCCCAATCCCTGTCAAACCTTGTTATATCGGAGGATTAAGCGGTGTGCTCTCCGCGATTTCCGTATAAAATCGCCCACACGATTGGTCACTTGTAAGTCTTAATCCAATATCGAACAGTAATTTTACCGCAATAAATTGCCCGCTTGATCAGTCACCCTGCTGTCGGTACTGATGGGCCAAGGCAATGAAGACAATCACTAATGTAGGCCGCAATCAGCAATTGATTGCGGCCTACATTATTTTATACTTGATTTAACGCGGTTTAGGACTGCTTCAACATACTTCGGGAGGGTTCGGGAGGGAAATGCCCCCATTAATATGACCATGCCTTTCTGCGAAAGGCACAAAACGAAATGAAACTGGGTTCTAGTTTCAAACTTATCCCTATTTATTCAATGATGGTAGGGTTCGTTTCGTAATATCTTAAAACAGCGGTAGATTTGTTCCAGTAGGATTAAGCGCATTAATTGATGCGGGAAGGTCAGGCGGGAAAAAGAAAGCCTGAGCGCTGCCTTTTCCGCAACCCGGGGGTCAAGACCCAGGGTTCCGCCGATAACCCAGGTTATTTCACTCTGACCGGCCAGCAGCGTTTTTTGCACCCAACCGGCTAGCTCTTCCGATGAAAGACTCTGACCCTGCCGGTCCAAAACCACCAGACTGCCCGAGGTTTGCGCCGGGAGCTGTTTTAAAATCCCGGCCCCTTCTTTTTTAAGAATCAGCTGTTCTTCCGCCGCGGAAGCCCCCTCCGGGATTTTTTGATCCGTCACTTCCAGGAACTGGACCCGGGTATAAGGCTGCAGGCGTTTCGTATACTCGGCGACCCCTTCCTGCAAGTATTTTTCTTTAAGCTTACCTACCGCAATAATCCGCAGTAACATCCCGGCCCCCCGCTGCTAACCAGTTTTTTGGAATTATGTCAACTTGCATTCTTATCTTGCATTTATAATTTTGCATTCATATTCCGTGTTAACCACCCCTGCCCGCTAGGCACAACCACTAATGAAAATGGGCTGGGGGTTATCTAAACTAAATAGACCATATATATTTAAACTAATTTATCCGCTTTTATTTTAGTTTAACACGGGTCCGGTGCTCCGGCCAGGGTCGTTTTTCCAAAAAATCTACACAGCGCATCAAGTTTTTGGGGACACCCGGCATAGTTCAACTAAAATACGCGGAGACACTGCAGTGTGACCTACTCTCCTGAAGTATCGCAGACTGCACCTCAGCTGCAATTAAATATGCAGAGAAACTGAAGAGTGACCTACTCTCTCCATATAAAATACGCACTCTTTAAATGGAGAACTTCCTAGAAGTTTTAAAGAATTTTTAAACATT
>CAYXHK010000065.1:0-9652 GCA_964464665.1 uncultured Syntrophomonadaceae bacterium | reverse complement strand
CAAACGAGGTCAAAAGAAAAGGACCAGGTGAAGAAATTGCGCTTATTGGATACTATTAATGGCCCTCAGGATCTTAATAGTTTAAATACGAATCAATTAACCCAGTTAGCGGATGAGATCCGCCGGGAACTGGTGGAAACCGTTTCTAAGACCGGGGGACATTTAGCCCCTAACCTAGGGGTGGTCGAATTAACCCTGGCGATCCATCAGGTCTTTGATTCGCCACGGGACCAGATTGTGTGGGACGTGGGTCATCAGACTTACGTCCATAAATTGTTGACCGGCCGGCAGGAAGAATTCTCTACCCTGCGGCAATACCGGGGGATGTGCGGTTTCCCGAAACGGACTGACAGCCCGCATGATGTTTTTGGCACCGGCCACAGCAGTACCTCTATCTCCGCGGCCTTAGGCCTGGCTTTGGCCCGGGATCTTAAGCGGCAAAACCACCATGTGCTGGCGGTCATTGGTGATGGAGCCCTGACCGGCGGAATGGCTTTTGAGGCTTTAAACCATGCCGGGAATTTACACACCAATTTGATTGTGGTGCTAAATGACAATGAAATGTCGATCGTCAACAACGTCGGTGCCTTGTCCCGCCACCTTACCCGGCTGCGGACGGAGCCGGCTTATTTTCGCAGTAAGGAAGAAGTAGAGTTTTTGCTTAAGCGGATCCCGAAAATCGGGCCTAAGGTCTTTAGTGCGGTAGACCGGTTTAAGGATGCCGTAAAGTATCTCGTAGTACCGGGGGTATTGTTTGAGGAACTCGGGTTTACCTATCTGGGGCCGGTTGACGGACATAATCTTCCCGCGCTGCGGGATATTATGAAAACCGCCAAACAGCTGGGAGGGCCGGTTTTGGTGCATGTGATCACCAAAAAAGGAAAAGGTTACGGCCCGGCCGAACGGAACCCGGATAAGTTCCATGGAATCGGACCCTTTGAGGTTGAGACCGGTCAACCCGCCGGCAAGGGGACTGTCCCCACCTATACGGAAGTTTTTGGGCAAACCTTGGTCGAGCAGGCTGAGATTGATGAGCGGATTTTGGCGATTACGGCAGCCATGCCCGGGGGAACCGGCTTGGATGAATTTGCCCGACGCTTCCCCAAACGTTTTTTTGATGTGGGCATTGCGGAGCAGCATGCGGTCACCATGGCCGCTGGCCTTGCCTGTCAGGGGTTTCGGCCGGTAGTGGCTGTATATTCGACTTTTTTACAGCGTGCCTACGATCAGGTGCTGCACGACGTCTGTCTCCAGAACCTGCCGGTGCTTTTGGCTATCGACCGGGCCGGTCTGGTGGGGGAAGACGGAGCCACCCATCAGGGTATTTATGATTTGGCTTATCTGCGGCATATCCCGAACCTGACACTCATGGCCCCAAAAGATGAAAACGAGCTGCGACACTGCCTGGAAACTGCCCGGAATCTACCCGGACCGGCTGCGATCCGCTATCCACGGGGAACCGGCCAGGGAGTAACCCTGGACGCAAAGCTTCGGCCGCTACCAGTGGGCAAGGCTGAGTTGGTCCGCGAGGGAGAGGATTTATTGATCCTGGCGGCTGGGCCTATGGTTTACACCGCCTTGCAGGCTGCTGAACTGCTGCAGGAACAAGGGCAAAGCGCGGCTGTGATCAACGCCCGTTTTATCAAGCCCCTGGATGAGGAATTGATAGGCCAGTACGCTCTAAAAACGAAACGGGTCGTAACCCTGGAAGAAAACTGCCTGGCCGGCGGTTTTGGCAGCGCGGTGCTGGAAATGGTGCATCAGTTGCCAGAAATGGGAACCCCGGGCTTTGCCGTTGATGTTTTGAACCTGGGCCTGCCGGATGAGTTTGTGGAACACGGTTCACCAGCTAAGCTGCGGGAATTGTATAATTTGACGCCGGAGGGGGTAGCGCAGGCTGTAAACTCCCGGTGGCCGTCGCCGGACCAGGAGCTGAGAGAAGCCTTAGGCAGACCGATTAAGGTAAATTTTAATACTGGGAAATTATCGGGCCACATTGCCCGTTCGGCTCGGTCGCATAAATAGTTCAAACATAAACCGCTATTGTTATTAAAGGCAAGCCTCTCTGCCTTAATAGGCTAACGCGGGTTGCCTCTCTATGATATACCGCTTAGGCAGCGGTTTAAGGCGGCTAAACAGTCAGCTAAACTGTTAGCCAAACGGACAGCCAAATGGTCGGCTAAACGAAATTGCGTGGAGATTATGAAACAAGAAAAGATAAGGTTAGATTTACACCTCGTAAAACAGGGTTTGTTTGAGAGCAGGGAAAAATCCCGGGCGGCCATCATGGCCGGTCGGGTTTTAGTTAATGGTCAGATTATGGACAAGGTGGGCACGCAGGTTACGGCGGATACCCGGGTCACCCTGCGCGGCGAAGACCCCCCTTTTGTGAGCCGGGGCGGGCAGAAACTGGCTAAAGCCCTGACGGAATTTCCGGTCAGTTTGGCCGGCAAGGTGGTTTTGGATGTAGGCGCATCGACCGGCGGATTTACCGACTGCGCCCTGCAAAATGGAGCCAGCCGGGTGTACGCGATTGATGTGGGTTATGGCCAATTAGCCTGGAGTCTGCGCCAGGACCCCCGGGTAGTCTGCATGGAGCGGACAAATATCCGTTACCTTACACCGGAGGAACTGGGCGAGCCGGGAGACGCGGCCACGATTGATGTAGCCTTTATTTCTTTAAAAAAAGTATTGCCCAGTGTAAAAAGCTTGCTAAAGCCCAGAGCGCCGGTAATCAGCCTGATTAAACCGCAATTCGAAGCTGGGCCAAAAAAGGTGGGCAAAAAGGGCGTAGTGAAAGACCCCCTGGTGCATCAGGAGGTAATCTTAAGCGTGCTCCAAGCAGCCCAGGAATTGGGGTTTGCGCTGAAGGGGCTGACCTTTTCTCCATTATTGGGCCCGGAGGGAAATATTGAATACCTCGCCTGGCTGGAGGTGAAAAAAACTGTGGAGGAAATACCGGCGGGGATCAGCCCGGCCGAAACGGAGAACCTCGTTAAGGCAGTAGTAACGAAAGCCCATCATTGTTTGATTGCCAAAAAGCCGGAGTAGACTGATACTTGTTAAAATGTTACATTGAGGTTGGTCAGGTTTACTTAAAAACTGCCGTTTGGACTCAATTCATCATAATAAAACCAGTATATACAGATGATCATACCAGTTCTGGATCGCTGAGTAACGGCAGCTGCATCTCCACAACTGGGGGACGCTATTAATTGGCAATTTGAAGAAACCTTAAAATATTATGAGCGCCGGGGCAATATCGGTTTGGGTGATGTATTACTGGCTATGGGGGGCAGAATTCTGAAGAAGCTACCGGAAATTAATGAGCAAAAACCATACGAAAAGATGGGGAAGCCGGTCAGGCTGGTTGGAGTGATCCCAAACTTTCAAAAATCAGCTGGTTGGGAATTAGCCCAGGAAATCCAGAACTGGTTTATTGAGCACGGGGTTAGCGTGCGGCTGCCGCAAGCGAAGGATTTAGAAAAAACGGCTGAATCGCCGGTAGATCAGGACCAAGATTTTTACCAGGGTTTGGATGCGCTTATCGTGCTGGGCGGCGACGGGACCCTCCTTCGGGTAGCTCGCCAGGCAGATGATATGGCCATACCCATTTTAGGGGTCAACTTGGGTCACTTGGGGTTTTTAACCGAATTAGAACTGCCGGACCTGTACCCTTGTCTGGCGAAACTGGTCCAGGGAGATTACCAGATCGAGGAACGAATGAGGCTCGAAGCCCGGATTATCCGGGAAGGCCAAGTCAGGCATACGGCCCGCTCCCTTAATGATGTGGTGGTCAGCAAGGGGCCTTTGGCCCGGATAATTACCCTGGAAGTCTATATTAACGACCAGTATTATTCTACTTTCAGCGGCGATGGGCTGATTATTGCCACGCCGACCGGTTCTACGGCTTATTCCCTGTCTGCCGGGGGGCCGATTGTCAACCCGGAATTAGAAGTGATTTTACTGACTCCCATTTGTCCGCACACCTTTTATTCCCGGCCTCTAGTCGTTTCGCCGACCCAGCAGATCACCGTGGTTTTAAGGCCCCGTTTTGATGAGGTGGCCATAACTTTAGACGGGCAGCGAGGATTCAGACTTAAAGCCGGCGATCAGGTAGTTGTGGCCTGTGCCAACTCCCGAACCAAGTTGATCAAGGTTAGAGAGCGACACTTTTTTGAGATTGTCCGGGAAAAAATAGGCAAAACCCGTTAAGAAAACAGATGAAACCCTAAGGGAAATAGATAAAAATCGTTAAGAGGAAAAAGATAAAATCCGAAATCCGTTGAAGGGAAAAAGGTAAACCGGCTACGGAAATTAGTAAATAAGGCAAATTGAAAAAACGTAAAACCCGTTAAGCGGAGGGTGGTTTATGCGCCTCTATAAAAATCCGGTCCAGCTGGCTCAAAGAATAATCGCGGCCAGACTGCACCCGGGGGACCGGGCTCTCGATGCTACGGCCGGGAATGGGAATGACACGCAGTTTTTGGCGGAACTAGTCGGGCCTGAGGGAGAAGTTTTCGCCTTTGATACTCAGCCGCAGGCTATCCATCGGACCGCTCAGCGTTTAAAAGAGAGCAACACCGAGACTAAGGTATATTTGGTGAATGCCGGTCACGAAAGGCTGGCTGATTACGTGGCCGGTGAGTTTCAGGCGATCATGTTCAACCTGGGTTATCTGCCGGGAGCCGGCCATCAGTTTGCGACTCAGCCCGATACCACGGTCCAGGCTTTGCAGCAGGCTCTGTCGCTGCTCGCGCCAGCCGGTATTTTAACCATTGTAGTCTATGTAGGCCACGCCGGAGCCAAAGCTGAACAGGAAGCGGTGGAGGAATGGGCAAGCTCCCTGCCCCAGAAAGTCTGGGATGTAATGAGATGTGTTTACCCTAATCGGGCCAATGATCCCCCGTATCTCATCGCGATCCAGCGGGCAGATGAGTAGGGTTTGTTAAGGGGGTTACAGTTTTGCTGATCGAACTTGCCATCCAAAATTTTGCGCTTATCGATGGGCTCCGTCTGGAATTGGGGGCCGGTCTGAATGTCTTGACCGGAGAGACCGGGGCGGGGAAGTCCATCATTATTGACGCCGTTAATCTGGTATTAGGGGGCCGCGCCTCGGTGGAAGTGATCCGGGACCCGGCTGACAAAGCCCGGATTGAGGGCATTTTTGCTCTGCCCCCGGTTGAGGCGCTTAAGCAGCTCCTGGACGAGTTGGGGGTGGAACCGGAAGAAGATGGGCTGTTGATTCTAAGCCGGGAGGTTTCGCGGAATGGACGCAACCTCTGCCGTATCAACGGACAAACCTTCACCTTGACCAACTATCGGCGAGTGGGTCAATTCTTGGTCGATCTTCACGGTCAGCATGAACACCAGTCGCTCCTAAACCCGGAGCAGCACCTGGAACTTTTGGACAGTTATGGCGGTGAAGCGACTGCTGCCCTGCGCCGCCAAAGTGCCGCAAGTTTTCGGGAATTACAGACGGTAATACGGGAACTGGAACGCTGGCAGAAAGACGAGCAAGCTCTGGCCCAGCGACAAGACCTCCTGACCTATCAGGTGCAGGAGATTGCCGCGGCCCGTTTAGTCGTCGGCGAAGAAGAAGAACTCACGCAAGCACGGGTCATTCTGCAAAATGCGGAAACCCTGGCTCAAAGGACGGGTTTGGCTTATCAGTTTACTTACGCGGGTGAGCGGCAGCAAAGTTCAGCTCATGAAATGCTGGGAAAAGCCGTGGCTGAACTGAAAGCAGTCAGCGGCCTTGATGATCGGCTCCAAACCATCGGGGCGAACTTAGAAGCGGTTTTGTATCAGGCGGAGGAAATAGCCCGCGATTTGCGCGCCTATCTGGACCAAATAGACCCGGACCCAAAACGGCTGGAAGAGCTGGAGGAAAGGTTAGATCTGCTGCGGCAGCTTAAAAGAAAATACGGCAATTCCCTGGCTGAAATCTTGGATTACGCTCAGGAAGCGGCCACAGAGTTAGACAAATTGGAACACAGTGAAGCGGTACTTACTGATTTGCAGGAGCGACGTCGTCAGTTGGCCGAAACTTACGCGGATGCGGCGGCTGCCTTATCGGCCGAACGCCGAAAATCCGCCGTAATCCTTGAAGCCGGCATTAATCAGGAACTGGCTTATTTAGGGATGCCGCAGGCGCGGTTTGCGGTTCATTTTCAGCGCCGGGAAACGCCGGCCGCCCTGGGGCAGGATGGAGTTGAATTCTTACTGTCCGCCAATCCCGGGGAACCGCTCAAACCCTTAGCCCGAATTGCTTCCGGGGGCGAGATGTCCCGGATTATGCTGGCTTTAAAAACGGCTCTGGCCCGAGTTGACCAGGTGCCGACCTTGATTTTTGATGAAATTGATACCGGGATCGGCGGCAGATCTTTAGAAGCCGTGGCTGCCCGTTTAAGTGAAGTCGCGGGTTTGCATCAGGTAATCTGCGTTACGCACGCGGCGCCGATCGCGGGTTGGGCGGACCACCATTTTTTGATTGAAAAGCAAGTGGAGCAAGACCGGACCACCACCCGGACCTCCGTGCTTTTGCCGGAGGAGCGGATTATTGAAATATCCCGAATGCTGGATGGGGATACTGAAAGCCAGGTAAGCCGGCAGCACGCCTTAGAGCTTTTAGAACGGGCCAAAACGAAAAAAATGCGCCAGAACTAGGCTTTGTCTAGAACTGAAGCAATCAAAATAATAATTAATTTGATTATTATAAGGACCCATTGTTATTTAAGTTTTTATTATCTATAAACATTTATAAATATTGGCAAATTAGAATTAGGATACTAATGCAAGACTGGCCTGGGAAGATTCGAAAGTTAATTAGGCTTGGCGTAAAAATACGCCAGGCTTTTTTATTGTGACTACTGTGAATTAAGATAAATTATAACACTAATTCCTTAACAGTTAATTCCAGGGATAAGCTATTTGGATTATCTGAGCGAAATTTAGAGATGTAGAAATTTATCCAATGCAAACAAATTTTCATCAACATATACGGTAAAATACGGGGAATATTAAAGTTGAAAACAAAAACGGCTCAAGGAGCAAAAAAAGAAATCAAAGGAGGGATTTTATAAAAAGCGGGATTCTAAAAAAAGCTTTTTAAAAAACTAAAAAGGCGAAAAGGCTAAGCTAATTTTAAAAGGCTGAAACCAATTAAAAAGCCGGGAATCAAAAAAGCTTACAATTAATAAGCTGACAATTAAATATAACAGGAGTGATTAATAAAATGGCGATCAGAAGGTGGAGCAGCCGACCGAAAGGTCCCGCTTTCTATCGCCAGTTAATTGGACTGCTTGTAATGGCCGTGCTGCTTTATGGGATAGGGGCTCCATTGTTTAAAGTTATCACGCTGCCGCCGCAGTACAAAGTCAGTATCGGCGAACCGCTGCAGCTTTCTCTCGGTTTGCCTCAAGCACTGCAGAATCAGCTTAGTTTTCGGGTTCGCTCGCTGACCGGTTCGGAACAATTGCTGACTTTTAGGCAAAATCCCGAGGACCGGGCTTACGAATTATTGGGTTTGCCGCTGGCAGACAAACCGGGTACGGTTGATTTGGAAATGCGCCTTTTTGGCATAGTTCCGCTTAAAAAAATGGTGGTTACTGTTGCCAGCCCCGTTTATGTTGTTCCCGGTGGGCAATCTATCGGAGTTTATTTAAGGAGTGAAGGAGTTTCCGTCGTAGATTTCGCCCCGATCCGAAGCGAAACGGGGCGGGAGTTTTCCCCGGGGGAAGAAGTGGGCATACAGCAGGGAGACGTCATTTATCAGGCTAACGACCAGGAGATTATTGATGAGTTAAACCTAGCGAAAATAATTGATGCCGCCGGCAAAGAAGGTAAATCGGTAAGCCTGGTTTTAGAAAGGGGTCCGAAACGTTTAGAAGTTACAATTCAGCCAAAATTCTGTCCCTCAACCAGTCGTTACCGTATCGGACTTTTAGTAAAGGATGGTTCCGCCGGGGTAGGAACTTTAAGTTTTTATAATCCGGACTCGGGAGTCTATGGAGCCTTGGGTCATGTAATCGTAGATCCCCAGTCAAACCAGGAATTGGAGGTTAATGATGGCCGGATCGTGATGGCTTCTATAAAAAGCGTCCAACCCGGCCGCAAAGGACAGCCAGGCGAGAAACTGGGAGTCTTAGAAAGTCAAAATACGTTAGGGAGTATTAATAAAAATGGTCGGTTTGGCATCTACGGGAACCTTGCAGGGAATCTTCCTCATTCATTGAAGGCAGAACCCATTCCTGTAGCTTGGCAAAACCAAGTTTACGAAGGTCCGGCCACCATGCTGACTGTTGTGAAAGATAATGAAATCGAATCATTTACGGTTCAGGTGGAAAAGATTATGGCAAATCGCACCGATGGTAAGGGAATGGTGATTCGGGTAACCGATCCCCGGCTTTTGGAAATAACCGGAGGCATCATTCAGGGAATGAGTGGAAGTCCTTTAATCCAGGAAGGAAGATTGATCGGCGTTGTAACTCACGTTTTTGTCAATGATCCCACCAAAGGTTACGCGCTGTTAGCCGAGTACATGCTGTCAGAAATTTTCCAATTACCCCGGAATATATCCTCGGTCAGAAGTTTTGCTTCTGGCCATTCATTTTTTTATTCAAGTAATAATTTTATAATTTTACTTAAATTTCCATAAATTACTGTCAAGTGCCGGTAGTATGTAAAAAATTAGGAATAATCTTGTCATAATACCATGATTAAAGAAGATTTATTCTTTGGAGAGGATGGCAGGATAATGAATTCTCACGTCGAATTGCTATGTAAAGATTTCCATTAGCATGCAAACCTTGAGTTTTATGGGAATGATAATTAATATATTTTTAGAACTCTGAGGAGGTAAGAAGGGACGATGAAAAAAATGGTGAGAGTTCTTATTGCAGATGACAATCGGGAGTTTTGTGAAATATTAAAAGAGTATTTTGAGGGTCAGGACGATTTTGAGTTGGTGGGTTCAGCCAATAATGGACAAGAGGCTCTGGAAATTATTCGTAACGAGCAGCCAGACATTGTAGTTCTGGACATTATCATGCCGCATTTAGATGGAATCGGCGTTCTGGAAAAGCTGGCCACTGAGAATTACGGACCAAGGCCCAAAGTGGTTATGTTAACTGCCTTCGGTCAGGAAAATATGACCCAACGCGCGGTTGAGTTAGGCGCAGATTACTATATTTTAAAACCATTCGATATCGAAGTCTTAGGAAATCGTTTGCGTCAGTTGGCGGACGGTCAAACCAGTACGAATGTTCCAATCCCGGTGCGTGCCAGAAATATCGATGTTGAGGTTACGAACGTTATCCACCAAATGGGAGTTCCCGCGCATATTAAAGGTTACCAGTATTTGCGGGATGCAATTATCTTCGTGATTGGCGAGATCAACCTCTTAGGAGCGGTTACTAAAGAGTTGTATCCCATGATTGCCAATAAGTATGATACCACGCCCAGCCGAGTCGAGCGCGCCATTCGGCATGCCATCGAATTAGCCTGGGATCGGGGCAACGTTGAGATGATGAATAAATTCTTTGGTTATACGATTAATGTGGAACGGGGAAAACCGACGAATTCGGAATTCATTGCCATGATTGCGGATAAACTGCGGATTGGGACTAAAATATGTTGAGATTGGATTTTT
>CAYXHK010000064.1:0-9805 GCA_964464665.1 uncultured Syntrophomonadaceae bacterium | reverse complement strand
GGCTGCTATCGTTGACCCGATTTTTACCATGTCCATGTCCCCGGGCCTGACGGCTCAGACTGGGATGGACGCTTTAACCCACGCGATTGAGTCCTACACCTCCCGCTGGGCAAATCCTTATTCCGATGCCCTCAGTCAAAAAGCGGCCCTGCTTATCATGCAAAACATCTTTACGTCTTATTCCGGGAGAGATTTAGCGGCCAAAGAAAGGATGCTGCTTGGCAGTTACTTGGCCGGGGTCGCCTTAAATCAGGTTCGGGCGGGAGCAGTGCATGCCCTGGCCCACAGCATCGGCTCGCGTTATAAATTAGCCCATGGACTGGTCTGCGGAGTATTGCTCCCTTACGTAATGGAGTATAACTTACCCCGGGCTTTGGAAAAATACGCTGACCTGGCTTATCAGACCCGCATTGCCGCCCCGGGCCACAGTGAAGCAGAAGCGGCCGATCGATTAATCAAGTATGTCCATCGCTTAAAGGGAAAAATCGGTTTGCCGGAAAAACTAAAAGACCTAGGCCTTAAGGAAGCGGATCTGCAGGAGCTGGTCAATGCCACGGCTTCCGCTGCGGCCCTGGATTCTAATCCCCGCATCGTAAAACGGGAAAACCTGAAGGATATTTTAAACCAAAATCTATAGGTTTTAATCAAGATTAAGAAAGAGAAAAATTAAAAAGACAAATTTAATTAAATTAAAAAGATAAATTAAGCTAAATTAAATGAGTACGCAAATTTTGAGCCAAGATCATTAACCGTTAAATGGCCCCAAGGCCTGCTCCAGCGCTTGGCTGATTACCGGTGCCAAAACTTCTGCCCAGCGTTCGGGAGGGATTCGGCAGTTTTTCCAGAAACGCTGAAAAAAGTAATCTGAGCGGGGACTGACTACCGCGGTAATGGAGACCTCCCCCACCAGCGGCAAAATATGTCCCAGCCCAATACCCGGAATCACAGGTCCCCGACGCACGGAAACTTGCCCCACCTTGGTCCAATGACCCAAGGCCGCGTCAACCGCAATCTGCAGTGCCCGGGGGTGTTCCTGGTTTATCCGGTGCAATTCCTCCTCCAGGTTGCTGGAATCCAAAGGCTCCTGCAAAGTGCCGTACACCGGCACCTGCGGCAATTCGGACTGCAGCCGGCTACCTATCCGGGGCCCCAGGGAATCGCCCGGTACCTGCCGGGATCCCAGGCACAACACCACCACTGGGGAAAGCAACTCTTGAAGCGCATTTTCCGCGAACCCATTTGTTCCGCTTACTTCTCTTATACATTTTCGGACCGCCGCCTCTAAGGCGGCGGCGCCTTCGGCCCAGGGATAAATTTCCCGAAAAGCAATTCTGTTAATGGATTTACGGCCCCCGGCCTTTGCAGAACGCATCTTGTCATCCTCACTTAAAGCAAACATCCCATAATAATACTTAAAATAATTATATATAATAATTTAAAAATAGGATAAAAGTCTCCTGATACAAAATACCAGGAGACTAAACTCTTTGTTTAAAATTCAGGTTATGTTTTATAACTTGCTGTTTTTTCGGTGACATCACGGTTAGGGTCACCTTTTTTGATTTAGGGTTAAGCACTGTTTTGCTTTAGTTCCTTAAATATTTGTTCAACGGGTATAAAACTACTTATGGCTTAGGTTTAACTTTACGGTCGTTTCACCGTTTATGCGAATACGTTTACTGTTTCGTCCGGTCTATCCCGCTAATTCCGCCAGCACTTGCCGTAGCACTTCAATAAAGCGTTTGTTTTGCTCCATGGTTCCCATGGTGACCCGGATGTATTCAGGGTAACCGAAAAAGTGCCCTGGCCGCACAATGATTCCGTTTTCCATTAAACGCTGGCTAACTGCCGCCCCCGAGGTTTTCAGGTTGATAAACAGGAAATTTGCCTGGGTTGGAGCGTAGTCGAGTCCCATGGCGGTCAGTTCCCGGTACCAGTATTCGCGGCCTTCGGTATTGACCTGCAGCGCCCGTTTAATCCAGGCTTGGTCCGCCAAGGCGGCCAAAGCCCCGGCCTGGGCAACGGAATTTACGTTAAAAGGCTCGCGCACCCGCATTAAACAGTCGATAATATCGGGTGTGGCCAGACCATAGCCTATCCGCAGACCAGCCAGACCATAAATTTTGGAGAAGGTCCGCAAAACTATCGCCCGGCGGCCCTGCCGCACGTAGTCTAAGCCATTGGCTGATTCCGCGTCCGTAACGTATTCAAAATAAGCTTCGTCAAACACTACCAGAACATCTTCCGGCACCCGCGCCATAAACGCAGTTACCTCGTCCTTTGAGACGATGGTCCCGGTGGGATTATTGGGATTACAGATAAAGATCAGCTTGGTGCGATCATTAATCTTCTCTGCGATAGCCGGCAGATCATAAGTCAGATTCTTAAGCGGCACTTCGACCACCTGCCCGGCCATGACCCGGGTCACGAACTCATACTCGGAGAAAGAAGGCATCCCGTAAATAACCTCTTCTCCTTCTTTCAGGAAGGCCTCCGCAATCAATTTCAAGAGTTCATCCGAACCATTGCCCACAATAATACTTTCCGGGGCCAGCCCTGCGTGCTCGGCCAAAGCCTGTTTTAAATAATATGAGTTGCTGTCCGGGTATATATTCACCTTTTCTACGGCTGTTTTCATCGCTTCCACCGCTTGCGGCGAGGGCCCCAGCGGATTTTCATTCGAAGCCAGTTTTATGACATCTTTTAAGCCCAGTTCCCGCTCGACTTCTTCAATCGGTTTGCCGGGGACGTATGGTCTGATCTGCAAAATGCTGGGCCGGGCCAGTTCCTGAATCGGTTTGGGCATCAGCGTGCACCTCCGTCCTTAATCCTATAAATATCCTTTGAACTTATGACTGAATAAATATTCTGAGATTTATTATTTAGGAATATTATTTACTACCTAATTTACGATTAAACAGATCGTTTATTTTTGGGCATATCGTTTATTATTAAAACCAATCGTTTATTTTTGCACCAGTGCCAAGCCGGCTTTAAAGGCCGCCTGATTTAAGGCTAATAGCTTAGCCGGTACCGCTTTTTCCAGGGCTGCTTCCCAGACCGCCTGCGGCAGATCCATTTTACCCGCTAAAACCCCGAGTAAGACCACGTTGGCTGCTTTAACATTTCCTAAATCAGCCGCAATACCCGAGGCATCCACAACGATCGTATCTTCCACCACTGCCTTGATTTTGGCGGGAATGTCTTCTGGGTACTTGGCTGCTCCGGTCAACACCGGCAGCGGGTCCACCGATTGGTCATTAACGATCAATCCGCCGCCCCGTTTCAGGTAAGGCAACCACCGCAGAGCCTCTAATTTTTCACACGACAGAATATAATCCGCCTGACCAATTTGCACCAGCGGAGAATAAACCTTAGGGCCAAAGCGAACCTGGGTAACCACACTGCCACCGCGTTGGGCCATCCCGTGAACTTCGGAAACTTTAACGTCCGCTCCGGTAGCCATTACGGCCTGCGCCAGTACGCGACTGGCCAGTAAGGTGCCCTGACCGCCTACCCCCACGATTAAAACATTGGTTATAGGCGCAGCCGCCTCTTCTGAGGCCGGATGCTGCCTTTGCGCTTGATTTAAGTTGGCCTCCGCGGGCACTTATTTCCCACTTTGTTCACCTCCCGCCGGCTCATTCCCGGCTTTTTGGATGGCTTCAAACGCGCAAACCTGGGCGCACAGCCCACAGCCGCTGCACTGCTGCGGATTGATGGTTACTAACTCATCTCTAAATTCTAAGCCGGGACAGCCAGTCCGCAAACAGACCTTACAGCCGGTACATTTGTCATTTACTTCATAAAGCAGGCCGCTCGGTTTTTCGATTAAGACGCAGGGCCGCCGGGCGATGATCACCGAAGGCGCTTCGACTGCCAATTCCTCTTTGAGCACTTGGCGCGTCTGTTTTAAGTCTAACGGATCTACTACCCGCACCCGTTCAATGCCGATAGCCCGAACCAGCTTTTCTATATCGATTTGGAAGGTCTCCTGACCACAGACATCTCGACCGGTGCCCGGGTGATCCTGATGCCCGGTCATGGCGGTCGTCCCATTATCTAAGATCAAGACCGTCGTGGTGCCGCGGTTATAGACCACATCAATCAGCGGGGTAATCCCGGAATGAACAAAAGTCGAATCCCCAATCACCGCCACCTGTTTGCGGGCAAACTCTTTACCGCGGGCCTTTTCCATCCCTAAAGCCATACCAATGCTGCCGCCCATACAGACGCAGCTGTCCATGCTGGCTAAAGGCGGCAGGGCGCCTAAGGTGTAGCAGCCAATATCGCCGTTCACCGTTATTTTCATCCGGTTCAACTGATAAAAGATGCCTCGGTGCGGACACCCTGGGCAAAGCACTGGCGGCCGGGCCGGTAAAGTCTCGGCTACCACATAAGCGGGTTCAGCTTTAACCCCCAGGATTTTCTCCGCCAGCAGTTCCGGGCTGAATTCATGCACCCGCGGGAAAAGCTCTTTACCAATTACGTTGAGTCCCCAGGCCCGAATCTGTTCCTCCAGAACGGGTTCTAATTCCTCGATGACGTAAACCTTTTTAACCCCGGCCACAAATTCCTCGATCAACTTCCGGGGCAGGGGATTGGTTAAACCTAATTTTAAATAGGAAGCTTCAGGCAGAACCTCCCGGGCGTATTGGTAAACCACCCCGCTGGTGATGATCCCGATTTCCCGGTCTCCCCACTCAATCTGGTTCAACCTGGTCTTTTCTGCGTATTCCCGCAAGGCAGCCATTCGTTCTTCTACTTTAAGGTGCCGGGCGCGGGCATGACCCGGCAGCATCACGTACTTAGCCGCATCCTTGGCATAAGGTAGGACCGGCACTTCGGTTCTTTCCCTTGATGCGGATACGAGGCTCATAGAATGCGCTAAACGCGTGGTTACCCGCAGCACGACCGGGGTATCAAAAGCCTCGCTAAGTTCAAAGGCTACCTTGACCATTTCCTTTATTTCCTGGCTGTCCGACGGCTCCAGCATGGGCAGTTTCGCCATCCGGGCATAAGTTCGGTTGTCCTGTTCATTTTGTGAGCTGTGCATGCCCGGGTCATCCGCCGAAACCAGCACCAAACCGCCGTTAACGCCGGTATAGGCAAAGGTGAACAGCGGGTCTGCCGCCACGTTAACCCCAACGTGCTTCATCGCCACCAGGGTCCGCGCTCCGCCGAGTGATGCCCCGATAGCCACCTCCAGGGCTACCTTTTCGTTGGGCGACCACTCGGTATAAACTTCCGGGTACTTTGAACAATTCTCGATTATTTCGGTACTAGGTGTGCCGGGATAGGCCGTCGCTACCCGCACCCCGGCTTCATAGGCTCCTAGAGCCAAAGCCTCATTACCTAAAAACAGTTCGATCATGAACTTCCTTTACGCCTCCCTATTTCCAGTTTCCAATTTCCAGTTTCTTGTTTCTGCCAATCGGCCCCTTATAAAGATAGAGCCCCGCTATTATGGACCTAACCATAGTATAGACCAAGGCTCACCAGCAACACTCCCAATTTATAGTTCCACAAAAAAAGCATATTTCCTTTTTTATTGCCGAAATTCATCCTCTATTCCGTTCGCGGTTTTTCCGCTCGCGGTCCAGTTTACAGAGTACCTTCTTCTCCTACCACATCTTTAACAAAGGGCGGCAAGACCAAGGCTGCCTGATGCACGGCCGGGGTATAGTAACGTAAAGTCATACTGTCCGTCGTAGAATTTGCCCGGGCCGGCTGCTTTGGATCGTACTTTTTGGAAGCCAGGGAAAAAGTCCAAAACCCGGCGATATAGCTGGGAACACAGGTTAAATAAACCCGAGCAATCGGGAATATTTCCCGCAGGTTTTCAGACACCCCGGCCAGCAGTTCCCGGTTAAAAATGGGGGATTCGGTCTGGGCCACCATGAGACCGTCTTCTTTAAGAACCTGATAAGCGTCTTGGTAAAATTCCCGGCCAAACAACCCAGTTGCCGGGCCTATCGGATCCGAAGAATCGATTAAGACAATATCGTATTTTTGTTTAGTCTGTTTAACGTACTGCAGTCCGTCCGCCACGATAATCTGCACCCTGGGATCTGCCAGGGATTCGCCGACCTCCGGC
This sequence comes from uncultured Syntrophomonadaceae bacterium, assembly GCA_964464665.1. Classification (GTDB taxonomy): domain Bacteria; phylum Bacillota; class Ch66; order Ch66; family Ch109; genus CAYXHK01. The sequence goes on along the minus strand of CAYXHK010000064.1, from coordinate 3,708 downwards.
AGAAAGCGCTGGGAGGCGGCTATCACCTGCGGATCGATCTCGACTAAATCCACTCGGCTGGGGTTGTGTTTAAGCACTTCCCGAACCGTTGCTCCATCCCCTCCCCCAATAATCAGTACTTCCTGAGGATCGGGATGGGTAAACAGCGGGACATGGGTAATCATCTCGTGATAAATAAATTCATCCGCCTGGGTAATCTGCACGATTCCATCCAAGATCAGAGCCCGGCCAAAATCCGCCGTTTCTACCACCGCTAACTCCTGGTAAGGTGTTTTCTCGGTGTGTATAGTCCGAGTTATTTTCCAATTAACGCTGTATCCCGGGGTATGTCCTTCCACGAGCCATAATTCCATCCGGAAAAATACCTCCTTCCATAGTTAGTCGCTTCAGACTAGTATTATTTGCCGGCGAGTCCGGGTTACCTTCGGTACCAGGCCTCGCGTTCCTGACTCTTCAGGTGCCTTATATCCTTTTCCACCATCAGTCTGCAGGAACGGCAAAGATGAATAATCCGGGAGGTGGTTCTTTCGCCCAGATGCTCATCCAGTTCCCCAAAACTCAAGTTAGTGGTGATTACGACCGGCAGTTGATGGTTTACCCGATAGTTCAGCAGACTATAAAGCGTATTGCGGGTCCAATCCGTATAATTGTGAGCCCCCAGGTCATCCAAAACCAACAGAGGAATCTCCCGCGCCCGCTCCATTAGTTGTTGGTAATCCGTCTCCTCGGAGTGCCGGTAACTGGCTCGCAGTTCGTTTAAAAAATCCGGCACCACCAGAAAAAGCAGATTAATACCTTGGTCTATCAGGGCATTACAGATCGCGGCAGCCAAAAATGTTTTGCCGCTGCCCACCGGACCTACAAACATAAGGCCGCTGGTATGCGGATCTTTTTGGAAATCCTGTACAAATCCCTCAGCAGCCTGTAAAGCCTGTCCGGCTCCTTGAAAATAAGTGATCGGTTTATCAGGGTAACGCAAATGCTTGGCGTAATACTCCAGCTTAAAAAACTCAAACCGCTGCCGGCATAATTCCGGAGAGAGCCCGGCTCTTAGCCGGCGCTGTCGGCTTAGTTTTTCCTGCACGCATTGGCAAAGCACCGCCCCGGCAGTAGTTAGGATTAATTTTCGATCCTGACAGTGGGGGCAGGCAACCTTAATCTCATCCAAAAGGGTCACCTCTATACGCTATACATATCCCGGTACTTATCTTCTTTGGCCGGTTCGGCCTTGGGCGAACCAGTTGCCCGGGTGCTACGCCCGGAAGGGCGTTTACCCATGGCCTTTTTTTCCAGAAAAGCCTCCTCCATTTGCCGGACTTCCCTCAGGGAGCGCAGGTTTTTCCGCTGCCAATCCTGTAAGATCCGTTCAATATAACGCAAATTAAAAGAGCCATTAAGCACCGAGAGCCGGAGTGCTTCGGTAACTAATTCCAGGGGGTGCTGATCACACCAGCTCATAATCAGTTCGCCCTCGATTGGGCTTAAGGGACGGCCAAACTCATTTTCAAAACTTTTATATACCTTAGCCGCAGTTTCCGAAATTGAACCCGGCGCAGCGGCCGCAGTTTTAGCGGAATGGTGAGTGGTGGTCTTCCGTTGTTTATCCTTCCATGCCTGTAATAGTTTTTGCTGCGACTCATACTGGTTATTCTTTTCCAAGGCCCAGACCTCGGCTAATTTATCAAACAGTCCCTTCAAATTATAGACCTGAATCATTTCCAAAGATTCAGCGTCTATCAATTCATCTATGTCTAAGACCTTCTTATCCTGCAATTGTTCCAGACAGGCTTCAATCTCTCTGGCCGGGGAACTCATCAAGTCTTGCAGGCTTTCGGTCACTATTCGTAAGCTTTTTTGCTCCGAGCGCAGATAAACCAAGTGCAGCAGCACGATCATTTCCTGATCGCTTATTCCCATACTCCGGTAAGAGCGCAACAATAAATTGGGTACACTGGTGTATCCCTGGGCGAGCAAATCCCGGCCAAACTCGGCTATCAGATTGGTCTTGCCTGCCAATCCTACCAATCCTTTCTCCGCTAAATGACAACGACTAATTATAACATCCTTCCGAGTTTATGCCTAGTTGGGCAACGGCCGCTATCCGTCTTTGCTGTCCGCTTTTAAGCCCCAACCGACCAACACCTTTACTTATCGCTCAGTTGTTAATAATCCGGATATTCGGATTTAATACGGCTCCTCCAGATTTCCGGCCAAGGTACAGGCAACCACTTGTTCTTCCAGATCCTTAATCTGTTCTAAAGTCAGCTCGTACCGCCGGTCGTCCAACCCGCGCTCCACTAATTCCCGCAGCTTCAAACGCAGTTGCGTATATCTCCGTTCAATCAACGCGCAAAGCTCCGCCTCATCCATGACCTTGCTTTCTGCAGCCGGTGTCGCGGCGCGGACCGTAATCGGCGGCAGTTCCGCCACTTCCAGCCAATTGGGAATGCGGGTAGGAATCCTGGTTTGTTCGGAGATAAGCCGGGCCAAGTTCTCGGAAGCTTCGGTTTCCCCGTGCACAATAAAGATACAGCCGGGACCGACGCGAAAACGTTTGACCCAGTGGAGCAGCTTATCCTGGTCAGAATGCCCGGAGAATCCCTCCAGGTTGCAGATTTGCGCTCTGACCTGAACCTCTTCGCCATGAATTCTAACCTTTTTTTCTCCATCTAATATTCGTCGGCCTAAGGTACCTTCGGCCTGATAACCCACAAAGACGACTGTAGACTCGGTCCGCCAGAGGTTGTGTTTCAGATGGTGTTTGATACGGCCGGCATCGGCCATGCCGCTGGCCGAGATAATAATCGCCCCGCCCTTCATTTCATTCAAGGACTTCGATTCCTCAGAGGTCATAGAATAACGCAGACCAGGAATCTCGAAAGGGTTGTGCCCACTTTTGATCATATCCTGGGTGTCTGAATCCAGCTCTTTTATGTGCCGTCGAAAAACTTCAGTGGCGCGAATGGCCAAGGGGCTGTCAATTATGATCGGCACTTTGGGCAGCGACTGTTCCTTAATCAGAACGCTTAAGGTGTAAATCAAATCCTGAGTCCGTTCCACGGCAAAGGCCGGGATGATAACATTCCCGCCCCGGCCAATGGTGCGCACAATAATATCCCGAAAATCATCTTTCATATCCTTATACGGCTTATGCGACCGGTTGCCATAGGTAGATTCTAAAAATAGATAGTCAGCGGTTTCAATAATGGTCGGGTCCTTCATTAAAGGCCGGTTGTAATTGCCCACATCCCCGCTGAAAACCAGCTTGATCTCCTGGCCTTCTGACTGTGCCCAAATCTCGATTAAGGACGAACCGAGAATGTGTCCCGCATCCTGGAAACGCACCGTGATTTCGGGGGTAACGGACATGGTTTCGGCATAGCCGGCCCGACGGAATAGTTTCAGGCAATCTTCCGCGTCTTTAACCGTGTAGATGGGACTGATTTGCGGGGTGCCCGCCCGTTTATTCTTCCGGTTTTTGCGCTCAACCTCCATCTCCTGAATGTGCGCGCTATCGGGCAGCATTACTTCACACAAGTCGGCCGTAGCCGCGGTACTGTAAATCGGGCCTCTAAAACCATGACGATACAATTTGGGGATCATCCCGGAATGGTCTATATGCGCGTGGCTTAAAATTACAAAATCAATCGTAGCGGGATCAAACACAAAACTGGCATAGTTTCTTTCTCTAAGCTCCCTGGATCCCTG
>CAYXHK010000063.1:0-9814 GCA_964464665.1 uncultured Syntrophomonadaceae bacterium | reverse complement strand
AGTGGCGCAGCTCGCTGGCGGCGTTGGTTCGGAATGGGCTTCCGGCGGAATGGCCACGAAGCTCCAGGCCGCTCGGATCGCCACCAGTTCCGGTTTGCCGATGGTGATTGCGAACAGTCAGGAAGAACGGATAATTCGGCGCGTCTTGGCCGGAGAACCTATCGGCACCTTGTTTTTATCGAAGGAACACAAGTTAGATGCCCGGCAGCGCTGGATTGCCTTTGGCTCAACAGTCCGCGGCAGTGTGGTGGTAGACGCGGGAGCCCGCGAAGCCATTCTGCAGCGGGGCAAGAGTCTGCTGCCGAGCGGGATTACGGCGATTGAAGGGGTCTTTGAAGCGGGACAGGTGGTGCAGGTAAAGGATCCAGGCGGTCAAGAAATTGCCCGGGGCATGGTCAACTATTCGTCCGGGGCAGTAGAGCGAATCCGGGGCAAAAAGACGACCGAGATTGAAGCGATCTTGGGCTACAAGGATTTTGATGAGGTTATCCACCGCAATAATATGATTTTAGTCTAGTTTTATTGATCAACATATATGAGGGGCTGAAGGGCTTTTTTGTATGATTATTATGGGATTAGTGGGGGTTTTAAAGGTCAACATATATGAGGCTGAAGCCGGGTAATCGGTGTGATCCATCACCCAGGTCGAACCGGAGGTCATAAAGTTTGAAACTAAAACCCTGTTTCATTTCGTTTTGTGCCTTTCGCAGAAAGGAATGGTCATAGTTATGAGGCTGGAAGTGCAAATCAGCGAAGCGGCCGACCTAAACCAGGCTAAACAACAGTCCTTCATGCAAGAATACCAAGAAAGCCGCCGGTTAAACCGGGTTTACCGGTTGGGAATTATGGGAGGCACCTTTGATCCGATTCACTACGGGCATCTGGTGACGGCGGAAAGCGCCCGGTGGGAGTTTAAGCTGGATCGGGTGATGTTTGTTCCCTCGGGTCAACCGCCCCATAAACCCACGGCCGGGGTCTCCGAGGCAGAACATCGCTACTACCTGACCCTGTTAGCTACTGCCCCGAATCCGGGATTTTTGGCTTCGCGGATCGAAATCGATCGCCCGGGGGCTTCTTATGCCGTGGACACGGTAAAACAGGTATTGAAAGAACTGGGTTCTCCCTTGGACCTTTATTTTATCACCGGTGCGGACGCGGTGCTGGAGATCTCCACCTGGAGAGATGTGTCCGAATTATTCAGCCTGTGCACTTTTGTGGCCGCTACCCGACCGGGCTTTGAGCTGCGGGAATTACCAGCGGGCTTAGAGCTCTCCAGGGGTCTGAAAGATAAAATTCGTTTTTTGGAAGTGCCGATGCTGGCCATCTCCTCCACCGATATCCGGCAGCGAGTCCAGAAGGGAAAACCGGTGCGGTATTTGCTCCCAGAGTCGGTCGAGGAGTATATTAAACAACATCAAATGTACTAACCACTAACGGATTAGATTTTGGAAATATTTTTGGGCCGGGTGTTAACGGTATAAACCGAGTCTAACCGTACATACTAACTAGTGTAAATCCTGAAATCTAGTTTGAGAGGTGAAAGCATTGGTTCGTACCTTATATGTGGGGAATCTGCCTTGGGCAACTAAGGCCGAAGACCTAATCGACGCATTCTCTTCCTATGGTGAGGTAATCAGTGGTCGGGTAATCTCAGATCGGGAAACTGGCCGGTCTCGGGGGTTTGGTTTTGTTGAAGTTGGTGATGATGACGCGGAACGGATCATCGAGAGCATGAACGGAGCTGAGATGAACGGCCGGGTTATCACGGTTAATGAGGCTAAGCCAAAACAAGAGCCGGTTTAAGTCATAAATAAAATTCGGCCAAACTTGCAGCCCCGAGGGGTGGCTGACCTTCCTCTTTCTTTGCCGACGCGGCTGAGTCCGGTGATTCTGCCGGATCAGCAACGGTTCGGCCAGGGATGAACATCAAAATAGTGAAAGTACCTCCTGCGATATGCTACTATCGACAGGGGGTTTTTCGTATGCAATTTTCGTTTGCTATTTTCAGGAGAAAGATATTATTCAGACAGAAAGAGGTTGGGCGGATGGAACTGAATGAGATTCAGGAAAAATTATGCCAGCAGCTGTCAGCTAAACGGATGCGGCATTCTTTAGGCGTAACGGAAACGGCCATGCAGTTAGCGCTGCGTTATGGAGTCCCAGTTAAAGAGGCAAGGCTCGCAGGTCTGCTGCACGATTATGCCCGCGACCTGCCTCCAGAAACCTTGCTGGCTGTGGCGGAGAAGGCCGGCCTGATTGGATGTCCGGTGGACCGCTTAGCCCCAGACCTGCTGCACGGTCCGGTGGCGGCCTGGCTAATCCCCCAGGAATTCGGAATTAACGATCCGGATATCCTGCGGGCTGTGGCCGTGCATACCTTGGGCGTAGAAAATATGAGCTGCTTGGATAAAATTATCTATCTGGCTGATTTAATTGAACCGACTCGCACTTACGCCGGGGTTGAGCATTTAAGAGCTTTAGCCGTAACCGACCTCGATCGGGCCGTTTATTACGGATTCAACCAAACCCTGACCTATTGTCTGCAGCGTAATTTGTTTGTTCATCCGCAAACCATCTTGGCCCGAAATTACCTTTTGGTGGGCGGTCAAACTAAATGCGACCTTTGACAAAGTTAATATTAAGTAGTTGATTTAAGTCAGCCAAACTCATGGAAATAATAGGTATATTCCTATGAGAACGGCCAATTATCTTCTCCAGACAGCCGGAGGTTATTTCTGGTTAAAAATTGGATTCTGTGGTAAAATATTAGATAATTATAATTTACTATAATTTAGGAGATAATAAAGGAGGAACCATTATTGACCGATCAGATGCAATTGGTCCAGTGGGTGGCAGAGGCTGCAGATGAGCAAAAGGCTTTTGATATAGTAACCTTAGATCTCCAGGGGATTTCTTTGATCGCTGATTACTTTGTGATTTGCAGTGGCCGTTCGACGGTTCAGGTCAAAGCAATCGCCGAACATATTGAGGAATTCCTGGAAAAGAAAGGGCACCGGGTATTGCACCGGGAGGGTAAACGGGACGGCCAATGGGTGCTTCTGGATTACGGTTCGGTAGTAGTCCATGTGTTCAAGGAAGAAGAACGAAGGTTTTATGCCCTGGAGCGGCTTTGGGGAGATGCGCAGTTAGTTGAGAATCTAATGGTACAAAGGCCTTGAGGGTTGACTTTTATTAGGCCGTAACTTATAATAAATTTCGTTGAGCAAATAGCCAAAAAGCTTTGAATCGGAGCAGTAGGCTAAGCGGCTTTTCAGAGAGCTGTTGGTTGGTGTAAAGCAGCAGTCCGCTATTCCGAAACTCGCCGAGGAGCTTTGTCGGCGTTTATAGTCGACAACGGTTAACCGCCGTTATCGGGTTAACAAGCTGGGTTAGTTCTTACGTGGGGCTGTGGCGCAGAGGGAGCGCGCCTCCTTGGCATGGAGGAGGTCACGGGTTCAAGTCCCGTCAGCTCCACCATTTTAAGTTCCGGAACTGACCAATAAGGGTGGTACCGCGGGAAAAATTGACTCTCGTCCCTTTGGGATGAGGGTTTTTTGTTTTTTCACCGTTATTTAAACAGTGAAGTGCTGAAGGGGGAGATCTTTTTGAAAGAACGTTATTCCTTTGCGGAAGTTGAGGCGCATTGGCAAGAGTATTGGGCGGAAAAAGACTTTTATAAAGTAGAGCGGGATTTAACCAAGCCTAAGTATTACAACTTGGAGATGTTTCCCTATCCTTCGGGTAACCTGCATATGGGACATGTCCGTAATTACGCGATTGGGGACGTGGTTGCCCGTTTTAAGACGATGCAGGGATTCAACGTCCTGCACCCCATGGGCTGGGATGCTTTTGGACTGCCGGCAGAAAACGCGGCGATTAAGAATCAGGTGCATCCTTTTATCTGGACGACTTCAAACATTAAAAACATGCGCCGGCAGCTGAAGGAAATGGGGATCAGCTATGATTGGGACCGGGAGATCGCTTCTTGCTACCCAGATTATTATCGCTGGACGCAGTGGCTGTTCTTACGGCTTTATGAAAAAGGACTGGCTTACCGCAAAGAAGCAGCGGTGAACTGGTGTCCTTCCTGCGCTACGGTCCTGGCTAATGAGCAGGTAGTTGACGGGGCGTGTGAACGCTGCGAAAGCGTTGTGGAGAAAAAGAAATTAGAACAGTGGTTCTTCAAAATCACCGACTACGCGGATCGTCTGCTTGAGGATTTGGCTGTTTTACCTGGCTGGCCGGAAAAAGTGAAAACCATGCAAACCAACTGGATCGGCCGCAGCGAAGGGGTAGAGTTCAGTTTTACCGTGGCCGGCATCGGTGAGAAGATCCCGGTCTTTACTACCCGACACGACACCGTGTATGGGGTAACTTACGTAGTACTTGCCCCGGAGCATCCGTTAGTCAGCCAGTTAACCAAGGGGACGGAGTACGAAAAACCGGTTCAGGAATTTGTGCAGCGGGTTTTGCAGATGAATGAGATGTCCCGTACCTCGGCCGAGTTGGAGAAGGAAGGGTTATTAATCGGCGCCCAGGCCATAAATCCGATGAACGGCCAGGTCGTGCCGATTATGGTGGCGAATTACGTTTTAATGGATTACGGCACTGGTGCGGTAATGGGCGTGCCGGCTCATGACGAAAGAGACTTTGAGTTTGCCCGCAAGTACGGCCTGCCGATTCAGGTAGTAATTCAACCCGAGGGTGAACAGCTGGAGGGAGAAACCATGCCGGCCGCTTACACCGGGGCCGGAGTAATGGTTAATTCCGCTGAGTTTAACGGGCTGCCAAATGAGGAAGGCAAAAAAGCCATAGCTGATTACATGGAAGCTAAAGGCATCGGTACGCGGCAAATCAACTACCGCTTGCGCGACTGGCTCATCTCCCGGCAGCGTTATTGGGGGGCGCCGATTCCGATTGTTTACTGTGAGGAGTGCGGGTTAAAGCCGGTGCCGGACGCGGATTTGCCGGTCATTCTCCCCACGGAGGTCGAGTTTAAGGCGGAGAGGGGCAATCCGCTCGTGGAATTGCCCACCTTTGTTAATACCACCTGCCCAAACTGTGGGGGGGCGGCCCGGCGGGAGACGGATACGATGGATACGTTTGTCTGCTCCTCCTGGTATTTTATGCGGTTTACCAGTCCGCACACCGAGCAGGGGCCTTTTGAGCCAGCAGACGTTGACTACTGGATGAATGTCGATCAGTACATTGGCGGGGTAGAACACGCTATTTTGCATTTAATGTACGCCCGCTTTTTTACGAAAGTGCTTTACGATTTAGGACTGGTTAAAGTGAAAGAGCCTTTCGAGAATCTGCTGACCCAGGGAATGGTGCTGAAAGACGGGGCGAAAATGTCCAAATCCAAAGGCAATGTAGTCAGCCCGGAAGAAATTATCAGCACTTATGGAGCGGATACGGCCCGCTTGTTTATCCTGTTTGCTTCTCCGCCGGAAAAAGACTTAGAGTGGAGCGACCAGGGCGTTGAAGGAAGTTTCCGATTCCTAAACCGGGTTTGGCGGCTCGTAGCCGCTTATGCGGATCGGGTTTCGGGCGTGACTGTGCCTGCGGAATTCAAAACCCTAACTGGTCCGGAGCGTGAATTAAGAAAATGGACGCATTACGCGCTGCGGAAAGTAACTTTGGATATTACCACCCGGTTTAATTTTAATACCGCCATCAGTGCGATTATGGAACTGGTGAACGCCCTGTACCATTATCAGATTGAGGTCGAACCCAAGAAACAGGATTTGGTCGTAGTTAAAGAAGGGCTGGAAGCGCTCATTTTACTGCTGGCTCCGTTTACCCCGCACATTACAGAGGAATTATGGCGGGCGATTGGCCATACAGATAGCGTGCACCAGCAGGCTTGGCCGGTTTATGACGAGAACGCTTTGGTGGAAGACGAGGTTACAGTCGTGGTGCAGGTTAACGGTCGGGTACGCGAAAGGATAGCGGTTCCGGTCGGCTTGGACCGTAAAGCCTTAGAGGAACACATTTTGCAGGAGGACCGGGTTTTAACCCTGATTAAAGATAAAAAACTGGTGAAGGTAGTGGCTGTTCCTGATAAATTGGTAAGTTTGGTGGTAAACTAAGACAGAGTAGCAAATCTTGGAATTACATGTTAAACTATCTTCAGTTTGTTCGGATAATGAATCAAGTATCATCTAGGAGGACTGTAGCCATGAGACACTCGCCGGAAGTGGCGCGGTATGAACAGATTGCCTTGGATATTGCCGGGGCGATTGTGCGCAGGGAATATAATGAAGGCGAAAAATTGTTTGGTCGATCTACTTTGGCGGGGAAGTACAATGTTTCACCAGAAACCATCCGTAGATCCGTAGCCCTGATGCAATCCATCGGGATAGTTGAACCTCAGCCGGGTCGGGGAATTATTATTCAGTCTAGGCAAGCCGCGGAGAGTTTTTTGCGGGAATTTGAGGGACGTCGGATTTTGGAAGACCTGAAAGATCGGGTTTCTCATTTGCTCGCAGAAAGGCGCCGCTTGGACCAGGCTCTGGAAGAAGAGCTTAATCAACTGGTAAACTTTACTTTTAAGAAAACCTCCCGCTTGCAGCAGATTGAAGAGATTGAGGTGCCAAAGGACTCGGTGCTCGTGGGAAAGAGCTTGGAATCCCTGCGTTTTCGCTCCGTAACCGGTGCTACGGTATTGGCCCTTGAGCGAGACGGAGAAGAGATTTTTTCGCCGGACAGCGAAATTCCGATTCAAGCCCGCGATCTCTTGGTGTTTGTCGGTCCTCCGGAGGCTAAAGAACGGGTGCGCCGGCTGATGGAAGATAACGCTTAATGCCGGGAACTGACGGGGTTATAAGGATAGGGACAATGCCTCATTAAAGAATTCGATTTTTTCTTCAATTTATTCTTGATGACAGTTGCCAGTACATATTTATTTATAATGAAGATAATGTAAATGAGGGGCTTTCAATAGGCTAGGTTTGGGGTTTCCCGGACCGGCCTATTTTTTGTCTAAATCGGTGCAGGATTTTTTAGATAGCTGTCGAAAATCAGATAGAAGCAAATTAATAATGAGTGCAAAATCTATATAGAGGGCAGAGCCTGGCGTTTTAGGCAGCCTTAAAATCATCGGTTCTGCGGGGCAGTTTTTCAGGGGGCAGGAAAATGTTTGGTCTCGATCGTCGGCAGCAAATCCTCCTTTTTTTAATCTTAGGCGCGCTCTTGTTCGGCGGGGGAATCCGCTATGCCCGGCATCTCCAGACCGTCGGAGCGGAAAGCTTGGTCCTGGAGAGCAGTCAGCTAGGCTTGCCGGCAGAGGAGGAACCTAAAGAGCCGGGGACGATTTTTGTCCACGTGGTCGGTGCGGTGCAAAAACCCGGCATCTACGAACTGCCCGCTAGATCCCGGGTGTTTGAAGCGGTCGAAAAAGCGGTTGCGTTGCCGGAAGCCGAGCTGCAGGTGCTGAACCTGGCCAAGCTTTTACGGGATGAGGAGAAAGTTATCGTACCCTGGGTTGGGGAGGCGGCAAGGGATAGTTTAAACTCAGCGCAAATCCCGGGGTTAAATCCCGGAAACGGGAGCAATCCAGGCAATATAGGCAGTTGGTCAGCAGCGGGAATCGGCAGCGAGGAAAACGAAAAGCTTGATCTTAATACTGCTTCCGCCCAGGAGCTGGATGCCCGATTGCCAGGAATAGGTCCCACCCTGGCCCAGCGAATAATTGAGTACCGACAGCAGCACGGAGCTTTCCGAAGCATAGAAGACCTGCAGAATGTGGCCGGCATTGGGGAGAAACGATTTGATCAGCTAAAGGACTATATTACGGTAAATCCATAAGAACCGCTTAGCTAGGACTTACCCTCAACTCAAGAACTATATTGCGCTGAATCCTTAAAAAAACGCCCGGCTAAGAATTGTAATTTGAGGTGGGCTCTGTGAATCAACCGCTGGTACTGCTCGCTCTGGCCTTTATCTTGGGCATTATAGCCGGGGATTATCTTAGGGTGCCGGTGCCGCTTCGAGCAGCCGGCGCGTTATTGTCGGCCGTGGTTGTTGGGTTCCTGCTTTTTCGCCGTTTACAGCCGGCGGCAGCGGGCCTGTTGTTTTTCGCGGCGGCTCTGGGGATTTTATGGGCTGGTCTGGCCCGCGAGCCCCAGTCCCAGCTTTTGTCTGACACGGCTACACACATAGATCTGGTGGCCTTGGTGGCCGAAGAGGGTAAGGTTTATGCAAATCGGGAAACTTACGTCTTAAAAGTCCGGGAAATTACTCTGCCGAAGGGTAGATCTGCCGCAATCGACGAAGCAGCGCAGCTCATCGTTTATCCGCCGGAAGCGGCAATCGAAAACTGCGAACCGGTTTTTCCTCATTTTGCTTATGGAGACCTCCTGAAAATTCACGGACAACTGGAAATCCCCGCGGGCGCCAGCAATCCCGGTGAATTTGATTACCGGGATTATTTGTCCCGGCGGGGCATCTACACTCAAATTGCGGTTTATCCGGCTGCGGTTGAGCAGCTGGCTGCCGGACAGGGCAATCGTTTGCTCCACGGGGTTTATGGCCTGAAATCGCGGGTAAAACAGGCAATGGGGCAAACTTTGCCGCCGGATACAAGGCAGCTGCTGCAGGCTTTATGGTTTGGGGAACAGTCTGGCTTATCCCTTGAGGAACGGGATATCTACCAGCGAACCGGCTTAATCCATGTATTTTCGGTTTCCGGGTTTCACGTCGGCTTTTTGTTGCTTTTAGCCCTGTTTATTGGTCGGGTACTCAGGCTGGACGCGGGCATGAAAATTGGCCTGGCCCTGGCGATGTTGCTCTTTTTTGCGGCCATGGTCGGGTTTGCGGTGCCGGTTATGCGGGCATTATTAATGGCAGCTCTCGGCCTGGCCGCGCACTACTGGCACCGGGAAAAGAACTTAGTCAGCGCCTTGGCCCTGGCGGCCATCCTTATTTTACTGGCCAATCCCCTGGTTTTGTTCGATGTTGGTTTTCAATTCTCTTTCCTGGCTGCCTGGGGACTGGTTTATCTGTACCCGGCGCTGGATGAAAGGCTAAAGGGCTGGCCGGCCTGGCGAGCCTTGATTTTATTGCCCCTGGGCGCTCAACTGGGGGTTGTGCCTTTAATAGCCTTCAATTATAATCAGATTACAATTTTGAGTCTGCTCAGCAATGTCTTGTTAACCGGTATTCTGGGCGGAATTGTCTTAATCGGCTACCTGGCTTTTCCGCTGGTTTTTATTTTTCCTCTGGTTGCGGAAAGTCTCTTTTTAGGCGCCGGGGTTTTAGTCAGTCTGATAACTGAGCTGGTCCGCTTTATGAGCGGGGTGCCGGGTTCGGTGATTAATGTGGCCAGTCCGCCGGTCTGGGGATTAACCCTTTACTACTTATTGGCCGTAGGGTGGGCTGAAGGATGGTTGCAAAAGCTTATGGCCAGGGTCTGGCCGGTTCTGAAAACTCAGTCGGCCTATCGCATAGTTTTGGCTTTGCTGCTTATCACCGGGAGCATAACCAGTTACGCCTGGGTCAGCCGCGATGATTTAAAGGTAGTTTTCTTGGATGTGGGACAAGGGGACTGCATATTTATCGAAACCCCTTCAGGAAAAACCGCTTTGGTGGATGGCGGCGGAACCCCGGACTTTGGCTTTAGAAGTAAAAGCAATTATCAAGTTGGGCGTCAGGTCGTGCTCCCTTATTTGCGCCGGCAAGGGATCAATCATTTAGACTTGGTGGTTAATACGCACCCGGACGCGGACCATCTGGAAGGGTTAGGGGCCGTTTTGCAGGAAATCCCGGTCGCCTACTTAGTCCTTGCCCCGGCCCGGGAGCCACCGGCAGCCTA
>CAYXHK010000062.1:0-9993 GCA_964464665.1 uncultured Syntrophomonadaceae bacterium | reverse complement strand
CGACAGGGGCAGCGTCAACTAGGTGGGAAAAATCGACCGGGTTGGAAGCGTCGAATGGGCGAGAAGCGGAGGCAGCGTCAACTGGGCGGGAAGCAGCGATGAGGAATGCGCCTATCGGATGGAAAGCGTTGAACGGGGAAATGTCAATTGGGCGAGAAGCGAAGGCAGGGGCAGCGTTAACTAGGTGGGAAGAGTCGACTGGGCGGGGAGCAGCGATGAGGAAAGCGCCTATCGGATGGAAAGCGTCGACCGGGTTGGAAGCGAAGGCGGGAGCGGGAGTTTGGGTCCCCGCCGGGATGCAAGCGGCTTTCCAGGTCTTGGCCTTGCAGGGGCGGGCTTTGCTGCGGCCGGCTGTTGGTCGGGATTTGCGGGGCCAGTTTCTTTGTTATCGCTGCGGTCAGTCGGACCAATTGAAGTCGGCAGTTTGCGGGCATTGTGGCCGGCGGGCATGTTATTATTGTGAGTCGTGCAATAGCCTGGGATTGGCGCGGGAGTGTCTGCCTTTGTACTTGGTGCCTGGGGCAAAGCCGGCCAGCGGCAGCTCTGGTAGTACAGCGGATCAGGAACCGGAAAGGGATTTGGCGGCAAAGTTTCACACCGATAAAACCGTGAAGCCCCTCGAGGCAAACCAATCTGAGCTTGAACCTGAGTTTAAGCCTGAACCTGACCCTGAACTTATCCGAGTCATTAATTCGGCTTCGTTTCAGCTAGACTTTTCGCTTACCCCGGCGCAACAGCGGGCGGCGGAAGAGGTACGGCAGTTTGTGACAGTCTCTCCGCTTAAGCAGTGTTTGGTCTGGGCCGTATGCGGCGCGGGAAAAACGGAGGTTGTCTTTCCTGCCTTAGCGGAAGCGTTAGCCCGAGGCGGCCCGGTTTTGTATACCACCCCCAGGCGAGATGTAGTGCAGGAATTAGCGCCTCGGCTGAAGCAGGCTTTTCCAAGCTTTCGGGTTAGTCAACTTTACGCTGGGAGCGGCGATCGATTTGCCCCGGCAGATATCTATACCTCGACTACCCACCAGACGCTGCGTTTTTATCAAAATTTTGATTTGGTCATTCTGGATGAGGTGGACGCTTATCCTTATCGCGATAGTCCGCTGTTGCATTACGCGGTGCTGCGGGCGTCCCGACCGGGCGGTAAAATCATTTATTTAACCGCTACCCCAACCGCGGCGATGCAGCAACAGGCGCGCGCCGGTCGGGAACTGGCGGTCGTTTATATCCCGGCCCGGCATCACGGCTTTCCGGTACCGGAACCAGAACTGATCGGCGAAAGTCGGCTGCGTTGGCCAAGCGGAGACCCTAATTCGAATCGGAATCGGAATCGAAATCGAAATAGTAATCGAGATCGAGATCATAAACTAGAGCTTCCCGGCTCGGTAGTTGACTTAATTCAGCGCGCATTGGCGGAGAACCGGGAGTGGGAGCAAGTGCGGGAACTGGCTCCCGCTCAGGCCCAGGCCCAGGCCCAGGCCCAGGCCCAGGAGAAGAGTCAGGAAAAGAGTCAGCTGCTGATTTTTGTCCCGGCCGTGCGATTGGCCGGCATAGTGGCGGAAGCGGTCAGCCGGCAGGTAGAGTTTGATAAGTTAAAATGGCCGATGGAGTTGGATAAGTTGGCTAATTCGGCTAAGTCGGCTGTGACTGAGCGGCCGATTAAACTTGAGAGGCGCGGAGAGCCGGTTAAGCAAATTGAGGCAGTTAAGCAAGCTGAGAAGATCAAGCAAATCAAGCAAGTCAAGCAAATTGAGCAAGTCGAGCAAACTGAGAAGAACAACCGAATTAGGCAAATTGGAAAAATTGAACAAGTTAAACAAGTTGAGCCGACAGCCCTTCCTTGGTGGGTTCAAGCCAGTCATGCCGGGGACCCGCAGCGGGAGCAGAAGCGACAATCCTTTTCCCAAGGGGATTTCCCCATTTTGGTTACTACTACGATTTTGGAGCGCGGGATTACCATACCCCGCGTAAATGTTATAGTGCTTTTTGCGGATGCGGAAAAAATCTTTGATGAGGGAAGTTTGGTGCAGATGGCTGGTCGGGTGGGGCGGACCGCGGATTTCCCGCGGGGGAAGGTTTGGCTGGTGGGAAGCCGCGTCAGCCCAGCAATGCGGTCGGCCCAGGCCCGGATTCGGGAGATGAACCGGCGAGCCCGGGCGTTGGGTTTCTTGCATGAAGGCCGAGGGGAACATTTTTAGTAAAAAGACGAGCTAGATATTTCAGACATCGCAGAATCTAAACTATTATTCCCTCGCTCACTATTTTTTCAGAAAACCTCTTGTTACATGGTTAATCATTTTATCTATATCTTCATTTGTATTTATTGGGTGAATATGTGTTTGGGGATGCTCATTTCTAAATACCCTAAATACTTCATCCGCAAAAGGCTGTCCAATGATTTTAACTCCTTCAAAATTCAGGACTACTTCTTGGAATTGCTCAAATCTTGTTATCAGTCTTTTTGCTTGTGATCTAGATACTAAAGATTCACCTTCATACTGCATAATTCTTACTGGGATAGTAGTTTTAGTAAAACCAAAATCCCCCGAGTCAATCTCGGGAGTGAAGTTGTTGTCATTTAAGACATTCATTTAAGTTTGTATTAACCTCATTTAACTCACTATTATCGCGTATAGCTTAATTTGGAACTTGTGGTCGAGGGGAGTCGGGGCAAAATGTGGAGTAGGTTTCGTCGGTTTAATTGGCTGGGTGAGGCCCTGCTTGGACTGCTCTATCCTCCGTCGGTTTCGTGTCCGCTTTGTGGGAAATCGTCAGGGTCTTTCCACCCAGCCCGGGAGGTAGTATGTCAGCGGTGCCAGACGGCGATTGCGAAGTTGCAGGCGAATTTGCTTCGTTGTCACTGCTGCGGTCGGTTTTTTCGCCAAACGGAAAAGCCAGTCGCGGCTGCGCCGGATTGGTGTTGCGCGGGCTGTCTAAAAAGCCGGCCCGATTTTGACTTTGCCCGTGCAGTCGGACCGTACGCCGGTGTTTTACGGGAAGCGGTACATATGTTTAAATATCTGGGAAAATTGTCTCTGGCCGAACCCTTGGGAAAATTGATGGCCGCGGCGATCCGGGAGGAATTTCAGTGGGCAACGGCTGGCGGCCAGCCGGGGAGCAGTGCGGTCGGTGCTGCCGATGTAACGAGGGACGCTATAGCCGGTGCGGCCGGTTCGATGGAGAGCGGTGCGTCTGGTGTTGCCAGTGCGACAAGAGACGCTGCAGCCGGTGCAACGAGGAACGGTGCGGCAGGAGGCGGTGCAGCCAACCAGTCAGGGCGTGGTGCGGCTGGTCCAGCGGGTATCGGTATGACCGGTGCGGCCTGCGTCGTTCCGGTACCTTTGCACCCGCAGCGCCTCAGGGAGCGGGGCTTCAATCAGGCGGAACTGTTGGCGGAGGTTGTGGCGCGGGAATTAAAGCTTGAATTTGCCCCCGGGATGCTGGCGCGGTCAAAGCACACATCCTCCCAAACTCGGCTTAGTCGGGAGAAACGCCAGCTGAATCTGCGGGGGGCCTTCGTTTTGGGCAGCGGTCACGTTCATAGCGGTTCGCCCAAATCGGCCTCCTTAACCAACCAAGCCGGATTATCTAAACCGGCCGCTTTAACCAATAAAAAAAGCTCACCCGATCATGCTGTATTACCCAACCAAGCTGTTTTAATCGTGGATGACGTGTTGACTACCGGTTCGACCGGAACCGAGTGCGCCCGGGTGCTGCGGCAAGTGACTTGCGGACCGATTGTCCTGGTTACCACTGCGACCGGCGGCAATTTCAGATAGGTCCAGGTGGGGATTGTCCCCTAGTAAGCCCTGCTAGATAACTGTATAATAATAATTAGCTGGATGGGAGGGTTCGATTCTTATGAATACTACACTGAATACCAAAATGAATCTTAAAGACTACCTGCAGGAAAACCTTTTAGTGGGCGATGGCGCAATTGCGACTTGGTTGTATCAGTTTGGGATTCCCGTGGGAATTTGTTACGAGGAATTGTGCCTTTCCAAACCCGAAATGGTCAAGCAGGTGCATGCGCAGTACTATGCAGCCGGGGCGCGGTTGCTGGAAACGAATACTTTTAGCGCGAACCGGGAGGCCTTGAGCCGTTACGGTTTGGAGCAGCTAGTTTATCCGATAAATTGGCAGGCCGTTAAACTGGCCCGGGAAGCCAGCGGGCCCGATGCGTATGTGGTCGGGAGCATGACTTCCCTCACCGGCGGCCGGGTGTGGGATGCGAAAATGGCCGGCCAACAGGAAATGTTTGCGGAGCAGGCCAACGCCCTTTTGGCTGGCGGAGTGGATGGATTGATTCTGGAAACCTTTTTGGATTTGGAAGAGTTGGTTTTGGCGCTGGAGACGGTTCGTTCCTTGACGGCACTGCCGATAATCACCCAGTTGGCTTGCCTGGAAGTGGGCCGAACCCGGGACGGATACAGTTTGACCGAGGCTTTTCGGCAGTTACAGCATTTTGGCGCGGACGTGGTCGGTTTAAACTGCCGTTTAGGCCCGGCAGAAATTTTGCGTTCCATTGAACAAAGCGTGATTCCGGAGGGGTTGCCGATATCGGTATTTCCTAATGCCGGCCGACTTGGGGTAAGCGATGGGGAGTATGCTTACACTTCTTCACCCAGGTATTTTGCGGATCAGGCGCTGCGTTTTCGGGAGCAGGGGGTGCGCTTAATCGGGGGATGCTGCGGCACGACCCCGGCGCACATCGAGGCGGTAGCGGAAACGCTGCGGGGCTTGTCGCCGGTTGCCCGGATCAACCCGGCGCCCACGGAAACGGGAGAAGATGCAACTAAACCCGGAAAAGCCGGTAAAAACGGCTCGTTGGTTTTAATCGAACCGGGATTGGGCGCGGGAATCGAATCCATAATTGAAACCGAAACCGAAACCGAAATTGAAATTGAAACGCAGCGAACCAAAACAATATTAGATAAGTTGGCTGAAAGACCGGTCGTAATTGTGGAATTCGACCCGCCGAAGGATTTGGACCTGGAAGATTATTTACATGGCGCTTTAAATCTATCAGCGGCCGGAACGGATGCGATTACGATGGCCGATAACTCCCTCGCCCAAATCCGGATGAGTAATTTGGCGCTGGGGGCGATTGTCAAACATCGGCTGGGCATTGATCCGCTGATTCACATCACCTGTCGGGACCGAAACCTGCTGGGGCAGCAGTCGCATTTGATGGGGCTGCACGCGCTGGGCATCAACCAGGTGCTGGTTATCACCGGGGACCCCGCCCGTTTTGGGGACCTTCCTGGTTCGAGTTCGGTGTTTGACGTTTCTTCTTTTGATTTGATTCGCATGGTCAAACAGTTGAACAACGGGATTTCCTTTTCGGGTAAACCCCTGAAGCAAAAAGCTAAATTCGTGGTGGGCGCGGCCTTTAACCCCCACGTTAATAAGTTTGAAAACGCGTTGGACCGTTTAGAAAAGAAGATTGCGGCCGGGGCCGATTTTATCATGACCCAGCCGGTTTACGACGCCGAGATGATCGAGCGGATATATGAAAAAACCAAAGTGTATGATATCCCCATTTTCTTAGGGATAATGCCGCTTACCAGTTCGCGGAACGCCGAGTTTTTGCATAATGAGGTGCCGGGGATTCGTTTGAGTGAGGAAGCGTTGGAAAGAATGCGCAAATACACTGGGGAAGAGGCTCGCCGGGAAGGGCTGGAAATGGCTAAGGAGTTGACGGAGGTCGCGCTGCGGTATTTTCGGGGGATTTATGTGATAACCCCGTTTAATTATCACGAGATTTCCGCGGAACTTGTGCGCTTCGTCCGCCATTTAGGGGACAGCAAGCTTATTGCGGATCGGCCCTTGGAGCATAATTAATATAATTAAACCGAGGTAAACCGAGGTAAACCGAGGTAAAACGGGGTAATCCGGGGTGAACAGGGACGGTTTCGAGGTGCGTGCGTGGCGCGGTTCCCTGGTACAAACCTAAACCGGATTAAACCAGGGGACAGTCCCCCGGTTCGTTGCCAGTTCGTTAGCGGTTTGTTATTGTGGTTCGTCGCGACTCGCTGTGGTTCGTTGTGGTTCGCTGTCGCGATTTGTTGAGACTCGTTGCCTTCTAATTCCCTGCCCGACTCGTAGCGACTCACTGTTGTGCGTTAGCGGCTGAGCATGGCGAGGGCTTTTTCCAGCCGCCGGTTGACGGTGTCCCAGGCGATGTTTCGGAAAAAGGCCTGGATGTAGTCGGCCCGTTTAACTCCGTAGTCAATCATGTAAGCATGTTCATAAACGTCCATCACCAACAAGGGGTAAGTGTTCACAAAGTAACCGACATCGTGCGCGTCCAAGGAGTTGATGGCCACATTGCCGCTATTCAGATCCAGGCTGAGGACAACCCAGCCGCGAGCCGCAATACCGGCCCCGCTGAATTTGGCTTTGAAAGTGTCATAATCGCCAAAGGTGGCTTCGATGGTGTCTTGGATTTTTCCGTCAAACGGCTGGTCCATCCCGAGATTTTCAAAATAGTCTTCGTGCAGTTTAATCCCGTTCAGGGCAAAGTTTTCGCCAACTTTTAAAGAACGCAGATCGCTGTAAGTCTGATTGGCTTTGCTGTAGTCCACAGTTTCGAGCAGTTCCTGAATCTCGTTGTATTTATTGATGTAGCCCACATAGAGGGTATAGTGTTCCGCTAATTGACGTGCGGAGAGGCCTGGATAACCTTCTAAATTATAGATTTTTGGCTCCATTTTAAAGGCCAAGGGAATACACCTCCAGAAAGTTAGTTTTTTGAAATTTACCACTAACTAAGTTTAATGTCAATGGACACAAATTAGGAGTGTAAATATTTGGAAAGCCGAATGAACATTAAATTTGTGTTTGGACGTTATAACAAATGTCTGGCGCAAACTAGTGTTTAAAACTTCTAAGAAGCTCTCCATTTTAATGGAGCGAGTAGGTCACAATAAAGAAGCGGTAAGCAGTAATCCTGAATGATGAATAAGCAATCAAGCATCGAGCATCAAGCATCAAGCATCAAGAATCAAGAATTGGAATCAGGGAGGAGGCAGGTAAATGGCTAAGAGATTAGCGGTAATCGGTGGGATTGCGGCTGGGATGAGCGCCGCGGCCAAGGCTCGGCGGATAGATAGGGACTTGGAGATCATGGTTTTCACCGATGAAACCCGGGTATCCTACGGGGCTTGCGGTTTACCTTATTACATATCGGGCGAGATCAAGAAAGCCTCGCATCTGGTGGCCCGGACTATCGAGCAGTTCAAGGAACTGGGGATCAAGGTGCGCACTCAGTGTCGGGTGGAGGAGATCCGGCCGGCCTCGCGCAGCCTGTTGATACGGAGCTATAAAACTGGGGATCATTACGAGTTCGTTTATGATTCGTTAGTCATTGCCACTGGGGCGTCCGCCCGCATTCCCCCGATTGCGAATGCGGATCTAACCGGGGTTTTTAAACTGCGCAACGTGGAGGATGGAGAAGACATCCGCCAGTACTTAGCCGAAGCGAAACCGCAGAATGCGGTGATTATCGGCGGGGGTTACATCGGTTTGGAGATGGCGGAAGTGCTGCATCAGCAGGGGGTCAAGGTGGCGATCGTAGAGATGGCCCCCCATTTGGCGCCGAATATGGACTTGGACATGGCGGAAATTTTGCAGGAGTATTTGCGGGAGCAGGGAATCGAGGTTTTCACCGGCGAGAAGGTGCTGGCTTTGGAAGGGGACGCGCCGACGTCAAGCCCGGCGGAGGGTAGCGGGGTCATGAGCAGAGAGGATGCGCCGACGTCTAGCCAGGCAGAGAGCAGCGGGGAAACATCGGCGACTAGCACCCCAGCCGCTGCAGCTGCTTCAACCACTCCAGCCAACCGGGTGCGACAGCTGGTTACGGACCGCCGCACGCTGCCCGCAGATTTGGTGTTGCTCTCAGCCGGGGTCACGCCGAATTCCTGGCTGGCCGAAAAGGCGGGGCTTGCTTTAGGGGCGCAGAAGGCGATTCGGGTTAATGAGCGCATGGAAACGAGTGAGCCTGGGATTTACGCGGCTGGCGATTGCGCCACGACCTTTCTCTTGGTGACTGGGGAAGAGGTTTATATCCCCATGGGCACCACGGCCAATAAACAAGGCCGAACTGCCGGCGAGAACGCGGCCGGGGGAAACGCGGAGTTCAAGGGCGTTGTCGGCACCGGGATTGCCCGGGTGCTGGATTTGGAGATTGCCCGAACCGGCCTGTGCGAAAGGGAATGCAAGCAAAGAGGCTTGACCTATGAAGCGAAAATGATTCAAGCCAAGACCCTGCCCGGCTTTTTTGCCCACTCGGGTAAAATCTACGTTAAAGTGCTGGCTGAACCGGGCGGCGGCCGGCTGCTGGGCGCCCAGATCGTCGGCTTTGCCGGAGCAGGCAAGCGGATCGATGTCTTTGCCACGGCTTTGACCTTGGGGGCCACCATGGACCAATTGGAGGATTTGGATCTGGCTTATGCGCCGCCATTTTCACCGGTTTACGACCCGATCCTAATCGCCATCAACCAGTTTTAGCACCTATGCAGGTCATTAAGTCAGCGACAGGTTAAACAGAGTTCATTTTAGGTAATTAGAGGTATAGGCAATTATTGGTTGCGGCAATAATAGCTTTAATATAGAATATAATTTAAAGCTACTATTAAGAGGGTGAATTCATGGTCGCCAGAGGTCGTCCAACCATTCAGGATTTGCTGATTAAGCTGGATAATGAAATAACCGTGTTACATAGGCGGTTAGGAGGATTACCAACCAATCTGCTGGCAGATAGTATATGGAAAAATATTTGGTTAGAGGAAACGCATCATTCAACCGCTTTAGAGGGCAATACCCTTACGGCCAGAGAGCTGTATTATCTGGTGGAACAAGGACAGGTGAAAGGTAATAAAGAATTTCGCTATTATTTAGAGGCAGAGGGTTACGCAGCCGCGGCTAAATGGGTATACGAGGAAGCCGCCTTTTCCTTTAAGCAAGGCGAGTTTAGCTTTAATGAAAGCTACATCAGGCAGATTCATACCTTATTGATGCGGCCGCTGTGGAATTCTTACCCACCGTTAAGTGGGGACAGACCAGGTGATTATCGGCACACCAACGTTAGAATAACTGGCGCTGTACTTCGACCGGTACCGGCTGGTCAGGTGGCGGAGTTGATGGCAAAGTGGACCGCCCAAGCCGCCCAGGGGCCGGGGAATGTAAATCCAGTGAGTTGGGCCGCCAGTCTGCATGCCGATTTTGAAAAGATCCACCCGTTTGTGGATGGCAATGGCCGTGCTGGCCGGCTTCTGATGAATTATTTGCTTATTTCCCACGGCTATCCGCCGGCGATTATTTTGAAACAACAACGGAATAAGTACCTGACAGCCCTGGAACGAGCGCAGCAAAAGGGGGATTATCGCGCGTTGATTGAATTGGTGGCAAGATCAGTGCGGGATAATTTAGACCGGTTGCTGCTGCCGAGTATGACCAGCGAAACTGATCTGATTCCCTTGGCGGTCCTAAGTCAAAACACCGGTTACAAACATGCCTACTTGCGAAGGCTGGTTCAGGAGGGAAAACTCAAGGGATTAAAGGAAAATAATCTTTGGTTAAGCAGTCAGAAGTGGTTTAGCGAATACCTGCATGAAAAAAGCAACCGGGGCCGAAAACTACTTAAATGAAATTATGTGAACTACCCCCACTTACGCTTTGCTAAGAAGTGGGAACTTCCTGATTCATCGACCAGAGCCTTGACTCGTAAGTCTTAGGTCTTACACGAGTGAAATCCTGATGTAAGTACCCGCAAGCGTGGAGCCTTGAAATTATCCAGTATTCAAGGCTTCTTTTTTGTGGCCGGAGTTTTTAGTCCGCCGCTTCTTTCATATACTCTTGGTAGTGAGCTTTTTAGCTGGCTGGATTTGCTGTATGCACGCGGCCACGAACAGGAGGGAAATGGCAGGGGAAAACTGGTCGGCAGAAATCAATTTTCATGAGTAAGTTAGTAATATAGTGATTATCGGCAATAGGCAG
>CAYXHK010000061.1:0-9995 GCA_964464665.1 uncultured Syntrophomonadaceae bacterium | reverse complement strand
GATGGCCGGGTTGAAGGGACGGTCGCCCGGAGTGTATTTACCGATATAAATGAAGCCAAGAATTATCTTAATACAATTAAAAATGGCCTAATAAAATACACCAATAATAGTACCAACAAAGGCAATGATACGAAATACAATTTTGACGATATTATCGGGGTCAGCAACGCGATCCGTTTTGCTAAGGAAACGGCTTTGCAGGCGGCGCAGTCAGATGCTTCCGTCTTGTTGCTGGGCGCAACCGGAACGGGGAAAGAGTTGTTTGCTCACGCTATTCATTCCGCTAGTCTAAGATCAATGATGCCGTTTGTCCGGGTGAATTGTGCCAGTATACCAGAAACGTTGTTGGAATCAGAGTTGTTCGGTTATGAAAACGGGTCTTTTACCGGGGCTAAAAAGGGCGGAAAGCCAGGTAAATTTGAAATAGCAGATAAAGGAACGTTATTTTTGGATGAAATAGGGGATATGGACCTAAACATGCAATCCAAATTATTAAGGGTGCTTCAAGAGGGGGAAATCGAAAAGATCGGCAAGACAGAGAATATTAAGGTAGATGTGCGCATAATTGCGGCTACTAATCGTGATTTAGCGGAAATGGTGCGCAACGGATTATTCAGAGAAGACTTGTATTACCGCTTAGATGTCATTCGAATTGATATCCCGCCTCTGCGTCACCGCAAGGCGGATATAGAGCCCATAACTAAACACTTAATTAACCATATAGGGGCAAAGTATGGAAAAAACATTGAAGATATCAGTCAGGATGTTTTGGAGGTCTTTAATAAGTACTTCTGGCCGGGAAATGTGCGTGAATTGGCCAACGTGATCGAGGGGACTGTGTGTTTATTACAGGGAAATACTATCGATATAGATTCCCTTCCCTCCAATTTTTTAAAACGATATTTTGATACAAGACCGTCAATTTATAATAAAGTACAAGAAAAATTTGGCGTTGGCAATAGTCCGGTCTTTTTGGCTGATGAATCAGAAGAAGAAAAAATTAAAAAAGCCCTGGAAATAACCTCAGGAAACAAACGCCGGGCAGCAATGACTTTAGGCATGGCCCGGTCTACTTTTTATGAGAAACTTAAAAAGTATGATATCAGAAGCTGAGCAACAGAACTGGCCATAATAAACAGTAAGAATTTCCGAACATATATTGTGTCCGAATTCGGACATGTCTAACTTTTCAGACATGTCCGAATTTTTATGTGTCGGCAAAAACGTAGTACAAGTCTGGATCTTTCTGATTTATTAAGGCCATATAAGCTATGGCATTGAAATTGCAATTAAAGATGAGTAGCAGATATCAGATATCATGTCAGATCATCGTAATCGTAATCACATTTTGCGGACTGAGACTACGATGCAAGCTATCTGCTGGCTGTTTAAACAACATTGATAGGGAGGGGGTAGATTTAGATGACTGTAACAAAGTTGTTAATTGCTGGCTCGGGAACAATGGGAAGTGGTATTGCTCAGGTTGCGGCGGAAAGAGGTCTGGAGGTTGTTCTCTTTGATCTGAAAAGGGAGCAGACCGAAAAAGCCATGAAATCAATCAACGGGCTTTTACAGAAGAAAGTAGACAAGGGGAAACTTGACCAAACCGAAAAAGAGGTGGTTATAGGACGGATTCAGACGGTAGACCACCTGGGAGAAAAAGCCGGTGCCTGTGATTTTGTAATCGAAGCAATTTATGAAAACTTTGCGGCTAAGGTACAGCTTTTTCAGGAATTGGATAAGGTTTGTAAGCCGGAGGCTATTGTTATCTCGAACACCTCCACTTTGAGTATCAGCAAAATGGCGGAGACTTTCCGCGATCCAACCCGATTTATAGGGATGCACTTTTTTAGCCCAGTGCCGGTCATGCGGCTGATTGAGGTAGTTAGAGGGGAAAAAACATCAGACGCCACTTTAGCCAAAGGATTGGAATTTGTTGCGGCCTTAGGCAAAACCGGGGTCGTTGTAAAGGATATCCCCGGCTTTCTGGTCAACCGGATCAACTGTTTGATGTATAACGAGGCCGCTCGTTTGGTCGAAGCTGGAGTAACGACCGCTGCTGACGTTGATCTGGCCATGAAACTGGGGATGAACCACCCCATGGGGCCCCTGGAAATGATCGACATGGCTGGGATTGACGTTGCCACCTCCGCTTTGGAAGCCTTATATGAAATGACCGGTATCGAGGCCTACAAACCGGCGGGAATCTTGCAGCAGATGGTTAAAGAAGGACGTCTGGGACGGAAAGCCGGCCAAGGATTCTATGAATACAATCGATGATTACAATCGGTAGTCCAGCAAGGGGGAGATTGGTTTGGGTATTGAAAAAGTCTGCTGCGAAATTATTGATCAAATAGCGATAATCACCTTAAATGACCCCAAAACCAATAACGCTTTTTCCTACCAGCTAGTCTCGGAATTAAGCCAGGCAATAGATGAAGCAGCAAATAATGAAACGGTAAGAGTCGTGATGATTACCGGGGGCGAAAAGGTATTTGCCGCCGGGGGCGATATTGAAGGAATGCTCAAAATGAGTGTCATGGAGGCTAGGCATTATTCAGAAACAGTACAAAAGGTCTTTCTCAAGATAGAATCGCTCAGCAAGCCGGTCATCGCGGTCATAGGCGGGCTGGCAGTCGGCGGCGGCTGCGAACTGACCCTGATCTGTGACCTGAGGATTGCCTCAACCAAAGCCAAGTTTGGTCAGCCTGAGGTTGATCTGGGAGTGATGCCGGGTGCCGGAGCGACGAAAAGACTGACGCAGTTGATTGGCCCGGCTTTAACCAAGGAAATGATATTTACCAGCAAGCTGATTGACGCGGCTACGGCCAAAGAGATCGGCTTGGTTAACCAGGTCGTCGAACCGGCGGATTTGCTGAGTGAAGCCATGAAACTAGCCGAAAAAATAGCTTCTAAGGCTCCGTTGGCCATTCGGTTGGCTAAAGAGACGATCAACCGGGGTCTGGACACGGACATAGTATCCGCGACGGAATACGAAAGGAGAGGTTTTGCTCTGCTATTCTCCTCAGCCGATCGCCAGGAAGGCATGAGTGCCTTTATTGAAAAGCGGCGCCCGAATTTCCGGGGAGAGTAGAGAGGAGCGCCGCATCTAAACCAGCAAAAAGAACGGAAAGGGGTGGATGATTGATGCTCAGGGAAGTGGTAATTGCCAGTGGAGCCAGAACCCCAATCGGCGTTTTTCTAGGTTCCCTAAAGGATGTAACCCCGATGCGCTTGATGTCTGTGGCCGCCCATAAGGCCATGCAGAATATTGATTTAAAACCGGAATTAGTCGATCAGGTAATTGCTGGGATGTGCTACAACGAGGGACATGGCGGAAATCCGGCTCGGCAGGTCCAGGGTATGCTGGAAATCCCCTGGCAGCCCGCTTACGCCATGACTTTGAATCAAGCTTGCGGTTCGTCCCAGCGGGCTTTTGATATCGCCTGTCAGGATATCATGCTTGGACGGTGTGACGTAGTGATTGCCGGGGGCATGGAAAGTATGAGCCAGGTGCCTTATGGTCTGACTAGGGGGAGAGAAGGCTATCGCTTGGGAGTGCCGGATGCCGGAATCTATGACATTTTGTTTAAGGACGGGTTCATCTGTGCGATTGAGAAAGATCACATGGGCGGGACCGCGGAAAACCTGGCCGAGGAATATAAGATCAGCCGGGAAGAGCAGGACGAATTGGCAGCATTGAGCCATCAGCGGGCAGTGGCGGCGATCAAAGCCGGCCGGTTTGACGAAGAAATGGCTCCAGTAGAAATCCCCAGTAAAAAAGGCGCCAAAATTGTAGCGGTTGATGAAAACCCCAGAGAAAGCGTGGATATGGCCACTATGAGCAAGCTGTCTCCAGCCTTTCGAAAGGGCGGCACTGTGACTGCCGGCAATTCCTCTTCAATCAATGACGGGGGATCGGCCGTAGTTTTGATGGCTGCTGAAAAAGCCCAAGAACTGGGCATCAAGCCGCTGGCCCGGGTGCTGGGCAGTTGTTCGTTTGGGGTTCCTCCGCGGGTAATGGGGATCGGTCCGGTCTACGCCGTTCCCAAAGTCTTAAAGCTGGCGGGCCTGACTCAGGACCAAATCGATTTGTGGGAGCTGAACGAGGCGTTTGCCGCACAGTTTATCGCCTGCAACCGGGAATTAAAAATCCCGATGGACCGCTGCAACGTCAATGGATCGGGGATTGGCCTGGGTCATCCGGTGGGAGCGACCGGGGTTCGGCTGATCGTGAGCCTGATTTATGAAATGCAAAAACGGGATAACCGTTACGGCATCGCCTCGCTTTGCGGCGGGGGCGGGGTAGCCACGGCCGTGTGTATAGAACTAAACCGATAGTTGATGGCTGCGCGGTAGTTTTGGCTGCCTGATAGTTTGAAGGCTGTGCGGTAGTTGTGTTGCGCGATAGTTGATGGCTGCGCGGTACCGGTTTTCGCCTAGGAGTCACGGCAGTCTGTATACAATTGATGAGCAGGTTTAGGCAATTCAGGGATGATATGTAAGTGTTTGGCATATAAATAATAAATTCTAAGTTAGGGTAGCCACGTAAATCGATTGACGGGCTAATTATTCCTTGTTGGTTAGGGAATCCCGTACTGCCAGGTAATTCATCCGGCTTAGGTCGGGGCAAAGACTGAGAATCAATCATTGGTTTGTGTTGAACGCTGTAACCCGAAAGGGGGGCAAGTTATGGACTTTCGTTTAAGTGAAGAACAGGAAATGATGCGCCGGACGGCTCGTGATTTCGCGGACAATGAGATTGTTCCGTATGCCCAGGAGTGGGATAAAAACAACGAGTTTCCCGAGGCAACGATCAAAAAAATGTTTGATCTCGGCTTGATGACGATTGGAGTTCCGGCTGAATACGGCGGGGCCGGGCTGGATTATGTGGCTCAGAATCTGGTGGTCGAGGAAATTGCCCGGGGAGATGCCGGTCTTTGTGTTACCATGGCCGCGAATACGCTGCTCGGCCCGGATCCGGTGCTGATTGCGGGGACGCATGAACAGAAAAAGTGGTGGTATAATCTGCAAAATGAAGGGGTGCTGTCTGCTTTTTGTCTCACCGAACCCGGCGCCGGGTCGGACGCGGCCGGGCTCTCGGCCAAGTGTGTCAAGGACGGCGACGATTATATTTTGAACGGAACGAAACAGTTTATCAGTAACGGCGGGGTAGCCGGCCTATACACCGTCTTTGCCACGCTCGATAAAAAAATGGGCGCGAAAGGGATCTGCTGTTTTATGGTGGACCGGAATACCCCGGGGATCTCGATTGGCCCCAAGGAAGATAAACTGGGGATTCGCAGTTCAAACACCACCTCCGTTATTTTTGAAGATGTCCGGGTACCGGCTAAAAACTTGTTGGGCCGCGAGGGCGAGGGCTTTAAGATTTGTATGAAGGTATTGGATATCTCGCGGGCCATGGTTGGGGCTATGGCCACCGGAGTCGCTCAGGCAGCTTTTGAGGCATCTGTTAAGTATGCTAAAGAGAGGGTGCAGTTTGGCAAACCGATTGCCAGTTTCCAAGCTATCCAGTTTATCCTGGCGGATATGGCCCAGTACATACAGGCCAGCCGGCTGTTGTATCTGGAGGCTTCCAGCAAGCAGGACATGGGCCTGCCCTATACCGCGGCCGCTTCCCTGGCCAAGTGTTTTGCCGGGGATACCGCCATGAAGGTGGCTTGCGATGCGGTTCAGGTCTATGGAGGTTATGGGTACACCAAAGAGTACCCGGTTGAGAAGTATTTTCGGGATGCTAAGATCATGCAGATATTCGAAGGGACCGCTCAGGTTCAAAGAATTGTAATTGCCGGCGATGTGTTAAGGGCTTAAAAATGTCTTTGAGGACACTATCAAATCCTAAACAATTCTAGTCTTTAAGGAACTGTCGCCATCTTGAAGCGAGGTTTTTGAGACCCGGATAAAAGAGAGGAGGGAGAAGATGATCCCGGAAAAAATAAGTAAGCCGCCAGTGAATAAAATAATGACCCTTAAGGAAGCGGTTGCCACCTTTGTCGCGGATGGATCATACGTATGTTTTGGCGGGATTGGGGACCGCACGCCTACCGCGGCAGTGCATGAGGTGGCCCGCCAAAGGAAGCAGAACCTGCGCCTGGTGAGTGATACCGCGGTAACCTTTGTCCATGATTCAATCTTGATCGCGCTGGGATTAGTGGATAAGTTTGAGATAGCCTATATGTGGGGAGGAATCTGGGGGCCGGATCCGCTTTACCGGCGCGCTGTCGAGAAGGGGATTCCGAAGCCGATCGAATTGGAGGAATACTCAAATTTCACAGCCGGTCTGCGATTTATGGCTGCTTCGATGGGACTGCCGTTTATGCCAACCAAATCTTTGTTGGGCTCGGATATCCCGGTGCACAACCCAAACATTAAAATCATTGACGATCCCTATACTGGAGAGCCGGTGGCTCTGGTGCCGGCTGCTCACCCGGATGTAGCCTTTATCCATGTCCAACGCTGTGACCCCCTAGGCAACGCTCAGATTTTGGGACACGTAGGCAACGATGATTCTTTAGCCCGGGCCGCCCGGCGGGTTGTAATCACCACTGAAGAAATAGTACCGACGGATGAAATCCGACGGACTGCCAATCTGACTTACATCCCCTATTACTGCGTCGATGCGGTGGTCAAAGTTCCCTTTGGATCGCATGGCCGGGGCTGTCCTTTTTACTACTCGATAGATGTTCCCTATGGACTTCAGCTCCAGAAGGTTTGGTCAACCGCTGAGGGGTTTGAAAAATGGGCGGAAGAGTGGATTTATGGAGTAGATGACTGGGATGGGTATTGTCGTAAACTGGGCTGGGAACGCTTAAGCCGCCTGGCGATGGTGGAACGGCGCTATCAGCAGTACGGGGAGGTGAGGTAGGTCATGACTGATCAAGTAATTTATGCTGAGAAGTACACCCTGTTAGAGTTAATGGCGGCCACGATCGCCCGGGAATTCCGGGATGAAGAAACAGCCTTTGTAGGCGTGGGCCCCCCATTGATTGCCGCGATGGTAGCCAAACTGACCCATGCTCCAAAATTGACCATTGCGGTGGAAGGGGGCTCAATCGGTTCGTCACCGCGTCGATTGCTTACCTGTATCGCAGATACCACCATTTGTGAGCGGGCTTACAGTAATAGCGCAATGTGGCGGGCTTTCGGGGATCAGCAGCGGGGTTTCTATGATGTCGGCCTAATTGGAGCCGCTCAAGTTGATAAGTATGGCAACCTGAACACCACTGCCCTGGGAGATTATGCTCACCCCTCGGTCCGGGTGGCCGGCAGCGGCGGCGGAAATGACATTGGCTCTTCGGTTGGCCGGCTTTTGATTATGATGATCCAGGAAAAAAGGCGGTTCGTGGAGCGGGTGGATTACCTGACCACGCCTGGTCATCTGAGTGGAGGCGACTCTCGGAAGACAGCCGGTTTACGCGGCGGCGGATCCAGTGCCGCGATTACCACCATGGGAGTGTTCCGCTTTGACCCGGTGACCAAAGAAATGTATCTGGATAAGTGCCACCCAGGGGTGACCCCGGAGAAAGTTAAGGATAATGTGAGCTGGGATCTGAAAATTGCCCCTGAAGTAGGGGTCACTGAACTGCCGACGCAGGAGCAGGTAGAAATCATGCGGACCCTGGACCCCTACGGATTATACCTGGGAGGCGGCCGGCAGGGCATGGCTGATCCGGAAAAAGGCTTCGATTTTTACATGGAGGTCTTGGATAAAAGCTATGACACCATGACCCAGCTGTTCAAACAGAAAGGACTCTAAGGTTTTTGCAATTTGCCGGGCGCCGTGAGGAATTAACTTGATTTGAACTTAGGACTTGGGAATACGGAAGATGGAAAGCGTAATGCGGGAAGCGGAAAGCGGTAAGCATTCAATGAGCTAAAACTCAACTTCGGAATACGGACAGAGTTAACTAAAATCCCCCCTATGCAGCATATAATTGCTATCTGGGGGGATTTCTTATGTTGGGCAAATAACTATGTAAATTGCCTGACTCGACAATCTATCCATTACAATATAGTGTACCTAAAAACAACAAAAACAGTGAAACAGTGGCAACTAAGCTTTGACTCATTTGCAGAACACTTGAATGGAAATTCATATTTGTCCCCTGAGGGGACAAAAAATTGTTGACGGTATTTAACAAATTCAGTAGGAATTCGACAACGCTTCCATCTCGTCTTGACATTATATGTTCAGTGTATTTTAAAGTTGCTTTTCCATAGGTAAATAGTTCCTCATTAAAAAGCAAAAACTATTCGCGTGGCTTCAAATTATAACAGAATAAATACTATCAGCGGCAGCATGGCTGAACAGCAATAATTTGGATATGAGCTGTTACAAGAGCAGGAAAAACGTGTTAAAAATCGAAAATATAGCAAATGGAATATTATTTATAAGGAGAGACACTTTTGGTTACTAAAGTTGCAACATTATCCGATGTTTATTCTCTTTTTAAGGATTCAAAACCGGATGCGGAATGGTCGTTTGCTAATTGTACAACTAAGCAAACTAACGCTTTAACTCACGGCTATCATAAATAGCCTGCTAAATTTATTCCGCCACTTGCTGCGAAACTTATTAATGAATATACCTTCCTCAGTTAGTAATAACAACTAAATTCGATAATTGTGCGGCTGCATTTCATTAAGCAGGGGATAAAAATAAATGAGGGGGTAATCATGTATAAAATTGGAAATGCTTCTGGAGAAGAAATGGAATTTTTAATTGAAATGGCAAAATATCAAGGATGGAATCCGGGCCTTTCTGATGCGAAGGTTTTTTTTGATGCAGATCCTAAGGGTTTCTTTATTGGAAAACTAAACGGTGAAAAGATTAGTTGTATTTCAGCTGTAAAATATGGCGATTATGGATTTATCGGTTTTTATATCGTTAAGGAACCATTTCGCGGAAAAGGGTATGGATTGGAGATTTGGAACAAAGCAATAGAATATCTCGGAGACATTAATGTTGCTCTTGATGGCGTACCGGCACAATTGGATAATTATAAGAAAAGTGGATTTAAGCTTTATCACGGTAGTCTACGTTTTGCAGGTAATATACCGGGGGGGATAAATAGCTTTTCGAACATAATTTCAGCTCAAGAATTACATCTGTATGAGATTATGGTGTACGACGGTTTTCATTTTCCGGGTAGAAGGGATGAATTCATAAAAGGCTGGTTTTACAGTGATTACCATCGTTCATTATTATGGCACCAAAATAACTCAATACGGGGAATGGGTGTCATTCGTAAATGTTATGACGGTTATAAGGTGGGGCCGTTGTTTGCCGACACGCCGGAGATAGGACATTCATTATTTGAGGCATTATCCCAATATGCAAAAGGTGAAATGATATATATTGATATTATAGAAGGTAACACAAATGCGGAAAATCTTGTTAAAAAATTTAATATGACAAAAATGTTCCAGTGCGCAAGAATGTATACAAAAGAAAGGCCGGAGGTCAGATGGGACAATGTATACGGAATTACAACTTTTGAGCTAGGATAAACATCCAAGCATATCAAAGCAACAACTAACAAAATAACCAACAAATATGTGAAAACTATTTTCATACCAGTAAATGTACTTTTTTAGATCTATCCGCCTATAATCCTGTCTGCAATTTACAACAATAAAATCAATATAAAACAAGGAATATTACGGAAATATCCGGAAATATGCAATAAACTAATCTTGTTAGCGATTTTGTTAGTTGTTGGCGATTTATAATGATAAAAATCTTCTAAATAGGCCTTCGAGAATCCAGTTGGATAGCCGGGATGGAGTTGGCGGGGTAAGCCTGTCAATACGAATACCCATGACATTTGAAAATGCCCTCCAGGTTGCCAACGGCGAAGATGCTGAGTTGGAGGAAGCGATACGGATTTTAAGCTCGCCGATGGCAGAATAATGAAGTGCTTTTGCCATCGGCGAGCTTAAAATCCGTATCGCTTCCTCCAACTCAGCATCTT
>CAYXHK010000060.1:0-10106 GCA_964464665.1 uncultured Syntrophomonadaceae bacterium | reverse complement strand
AAAATGGCGGAGCTGACGGGAGTCGAACCCGCGGTCTCCTGCGTGACAGGCAGGCATGTTAGGCCTCTACACCACAGCTCCACAGCTCCACTTTTTGCTGGCTAATACCAGCAGAATGTATTATAACGAAAAATAACCCAAAAGTCAATTGCCAGAATTCGCGAATTCTGAGGTTTACCAAAAGGTTAAGATGGCTTCGCGGATTAACTTGGCGGCCAGGATGCTGGTCTGATCATTTATGTCATTCATCGGGGAGACTTCCACGATATCCATGCCGATTACGTTTAACCCTTGCAGCGCGTGGATAACTGAGATCAATTCCCGGGAAGTACACCCGCCAGGTTCGGGAGTGCCGGTACCTGGAGCAAAAGCCGGGTCCGCAACGTCAATATCAATCGATAAATAGAGGGGGCATTTCTTGATCCGGGGCAGGATGGAAGTCAAGGGATCGAGGACTGCTTCCGCGAACAGATTGGTATACTCCCGGGCAAACAGAAATTCTTCCCGGGTGCCGGACCGGATGCCAAACTGGTATAGATTTTTGGGTTTCAGGCATTTCGTTACCACCTGCCGCATCACCGTGGCATGAGATAGTTCCTGACCCAGGTAATCCGGCCGCAGGTCCGCATGCGCGTCAAAATGCAGTACCACCAGCTCGGGGTATTGCGCCGCCGCGGCTTTAATCAGCGGGTAGGAGACGAGGTGTTCGCCCCCGATAAAAATCGGTTTCTTCTGATCCCGGATGATTTGCGTCGCCGCCTGTTCAATGAGGAGCAGACTTTCTTCCAAATTACCATAAGGAAAAGCCACATCCCCGGCGTCAAAAAAAGCAACCTCGGTTAAATCCCGATTGCGGTAAACGCTGAACTCCTCCAGCCCAACCGAGACGGTCCGGACCTGCTGCGATCCGAAACGGGTACCCGGCCGAAAACTCAGGGTTGCCTCCAGAGGGACCCCCAAGATAACGACTTTAGCCTCGTTGTACTGGTCAATACTGCCCATGAAGCCATAATTCCTATCCACTAGATGTAAATCGAGCATGCTTTGTATCCTCATCTTACGCTTACATTGCTTAGTTCTTATAGTTTATTTGATCTGAATCGTTTAATCAAACCGGGTGTCGTCTGCAAGTTTGAGTTATTTGCCGGGGGTTAGTAATTCCTGCACAAATTTAGGCAGCTTAAAGGCCGCCAGATGCAGGTCCGGGGTATAGTATCGGGTGCTGATTTCCGGACAGTTTTCAGGACGGATACTTTCGGGATCGTATTTTTTCGATCCCATGGTAAAGCTCCACAAACCGCTGGGGTAAGTGGGCACACTGGCCAAAAACAGCTTGGTTATCGGATAAATGTCGGAGATGTTGGCAAACACCTGCCGGATTAAATCCTGATTAACGAAGGGTGATTCAGTCTGGGCTACGAATAGTCCGTCTTCTTTTAAAGCCGCAAAGATGCTTTGGTAGAATTCACTGCTGAAAAGACCGGCTGCGGGGCCCACCGGCTCCGTAGAATCGACGATAATTAAATCAAATTCATTTTTGTTGTTTTTGATGTACTCGATTCCGTCGTCAATCAGCAACTCCGCTTTAGGGTTGCCCTGTAAAGCGCTGCTGATTTCCGGCAAAAACTCGATAGCGGTTTCCACCACGCGTCGGTCAATTTCCACCATCGTTGCTTTCTCTACGGCCGGGTGTTTAACCACTTCCCGGAGCGTTCCGCCGTCGCCGCCGCCGATAATTAAGACGCGGCGCGGATTGGGGTGGGTGTTTAAGCCGACCAGGGTGATCATCTCGTGATACACGAATTCATCTTTGATCGTGGTCTGTACCATTCCGTCCAGGACGAGCATTCGGTCAAACTGTTCCGTATCGATAATCGCCAAGTGCTGGAAGGGGGTCTGTTCGGCGATCAGGGTACTTTTGATTTTACAGGTAATCCCCAAATTGGGGGTTTGTTTTTCAGTAAACCAAAGTTCCATTAAAGTGCCTCCATCTTAGTCTTTCATTTTCAAAATGTGGTTTAAGTTTAATACCACAACGGGGCGGCAGCAAATGCACAGCCAATTTCTTGGACCCGGTGTTCGGTTGCGGCAACCTTAATGTCTTTAAGCTCCATCTGCCGCGAAATAAAAGCTTCTTTCACCATGGCGATCACGGCAGTTTCCGCTTCAGCCTGCGGGCATTTCCCGGAAAATTCCATGATAACCCCAAAGGAATCCTCGGAGATTCCTACCGCGATGGCGGCGGAGATCAACTCGCCGGGCACTTCACTGACAATGGAACCATAGGCAATCGGCAACAGTGATCCCGGGGGGATCTGCATACCCGGGGTAAATTTCGCTCCCGGAGGTAAGATGCTGCTGACTCGAATCAGATTAACATTGCCGACATTGGCGTTTAAAAGCGCGTTATCAAAGGCGGTTAATTCACTTTTTCCTTCGGCGCTGCCCGCAGTTACCATAAATTTAGTCGGTGTAGGTAACATTCTCATCCCTCTCCTTCTAGTTTGCGCAGAAAATGCCGGACCAACACAGCCCAGTCCGGCGGTAAGGCATCTTTCTTTTGCCGTGGAACTAATCATTCGTATTTAATAAGCGAACCCTTAGTAGTTTGGCAAAATTATTCCACTGGCAAACATCTGAAAATACAGAGATATTATATCAAATAACCAAGAAAAATAAATATAAATCTGTAAGCCTGCCCCAACATTTTTTTCGGAGGCTTTTGCATACAAAAAAGCCAGCAATTCAAGTTTGCTGGCGTAAGACATAATGGGTTTTGTCGTTTGGATTAATAACGTTTTTTTAGTTCGGAGCAGATCTCGCGGCAAAGAGACTCGCAAGTATTATGGCGGGGATAATTCGTGCCGCGGCGATAGTTGGAGGTTCGCATCCAATACTGCTGCCCGGGCATTTCTTCCGCTCCCAGTTCATCTTGCTGCCACCATGGCATTTCTTCTGCTTCTTCCATCTGTTCTTTCTGCCACGGCCTTCTGTAATCAGGCTCCATCCGCTCCTGCTGCCAG
The DNA here is from genome assembly GCA_964464665.1 of uncultured Syntrophomonadaceae bacterium. Classification (GTDB taxonomy): domain Bacteria; phylum Bacillota; class Ch66; order Ch66; family Ch109; genus CAYXHK01. The sequence goes on along the minus strand of CAYXHK010000060.1, from coordinate 7,083 downwards.
GGTCTTTCAACGCCGCCGACCTGGTCTTGCTGCCACGGTCGTCTGTAGTCCGGTTCCATTCGCTCTTGCTGCCATGGCATTTCTTCTGCTTCTTCCATCCGCTCTTTCTGCCAGGGCCTTCTGTACTCCGGCTCCATCCGCCTTTGCCGCCACGGCATTTCTATACCCATTTCTTCATCCATCATATCTTCTTCGTACATGTCGTCCATGTACATATCGTCCATCTCCGCGCCCATCATTTCGAAACGGTGGTGATGAACGTGATAGTGGCAATGACATTGGCAATCTTTTTCCGCTGGTTTTTTGGTTTCTTCAGCGGCTTCTCGTCTCTTTTGGTTAGGGAACCACAAAATACATTCCTCCTCGTGGATAAATTTTTCCTTATCTTAAAAACGCTGGAGATGAGGTGGTTGCTCCATAATATTCAACACTCTGGAAATAGGTGCAAATAATAACAGGGGTGGTATTTTTCATAAATATTAACTTAAAAAATTGAAACCTCCGGCTTTCCGCTCAGAGGTTTCATAAAAAGGAGAATATATTAACGGGGAGGGTGGTGCCCCGTTAGGTATATTATTACCGTAATTATAATTTGCATTCCTACAGGAGATTATTAACCGATGAATTATTGACCAGAGAATCCAAGCCGGAGGATTTTTAAGTTTCAAATAATTTTTAGGTTTTAAAAGCAACAAGCTTTTAACGGGAATTTTTCCTGGGTCTGGCTTGTTTGGCGTAGGGGCCGCGGCTGCGTCCGATGTTGCGCAGAAGAATCCAAGAACCCAGCCACATGGTTACCCCGAAAAGCAGGGTGAGCCAGTAAGGAGTCCCTTGGTAGGGCAGGTACAGCATCGGAAATATCCAAGAGGCGGCGATTAAACCTTGGGCGATGCTATAATCCCATTTGCTTCCGGTGAGCCGGAGGTTAATAACGCGGGACAAAAAAACTAACAAGGTAAAGAAGGTGGCAATATAGGCCCCAACGATCCAAGTGTCCAAGGCTTTTTCGTAATTGGTCAAGTAGTGATAAGCATTTCCGAGATGAGTCCAAACTTCATTAATAAAAGAACCAGATTCCATAACCCTCACCTTCTTGGAAAATTTCTTATATTAGCTTAATTTTTTATCAATTCGACATAATTGTTCAACGTCCTGCTCTAATATTAACAGATTTTAAAATAAAATACCCCCGGAGAAACCGGGGGTTCCAAGGAGGATATATAAGGGGTGGGAACTACTCCCGTTTATATTATTGCCTGAGTTAGCCCAAATATACTCCGAAAAAAATAACTGGTCTAAAATAAACCAATTAAGCCGGCAAAAACACCGGGAGCCGCAGCTGGTCTTTATTCTCCCAGTTTTGGTATAGAATAATTCCCGGTCTGGAAAACTAAGCCGAAACAATAGTTCAATTTTCTTGCTAAGGAGGGAAATTAGTTGTCAGGAGAAAAGCAGCCGCGGACCGGAAAAATATTAATAAAGGGAAAGTATCCGCTGCTCGGTGTTTTAATGTCCTTATTATTCGTTGCCGGGATACTGGTTTATTCGGCGGATCCAGCCGGAGCCCGGGCCACCCTGTACTGGGGAAGCAGCGGGACGGATGTTCGGCTGGTTCAGACTAAATTAAGCAACTGGGGCTACTTTAAGGGCGGCATTGATGGGGTTTTCGGCTCATCCACTGCCGAAGCGGTCCGGTCGTTTCAGCGCAAGAATGGCCTGGTGGTTGATGGGATAGTTGGTCCGAGCACTTGGCAGGCCTTGGGATACTCCACTGGAGGTACTCCCGGCGCCGTAACCGTGTCCGTAAGCAGTCAAGGGGTATCCCAGAATGACAATGTGGAATTACTGGCAAGGATTATATCGGGTGAAGCCCGGGGGGAACCTTACATTGGCCAGGTTGCCGTAGGTGCCGTGATTTTAAATCGGATGCAGGACCCGCGCTTTCCTAAATCGATTGCTGGGGTTGTTTATCAGCCAGGGGCTTTTACAGCCGTAAGTGACGGGCAAATAAACCTGCCGCCGGTCGACAGTGCCCGGCGCGCAGCGATTGACGCACTTAATGGTTGGGACCCGACTTATGGATCAGTTTACTATTTTAATCCGAATACAGCCACCAGCGGCTGGATCTGGACCCGCAATCAAATTTTGACTATTGGCAAGCATATTTTTGCTCATTAGATAATAAGTGGATTAGGCTGAAAGGGTGAGGAATGATGAGCTCAAGTAACCTGAGTGAAAAAGCAAACCTCTGGCTAAAACGCTATTGGTACTCTTTAATCCTGGGGGTGGCGTTGATTGGGGTATTTGGCTGGGGATTCAGCCAGTATCGAGCGAAGAATCAGTTAAACACTTTCGTGGAAACTGGCTACCAGCGTGCTTTTTATGGCTTGATTCAGAACGTGGAAAATGTGGATGTACTACTGGCCAAGGGTCTGGTTTCTACCTCTTTGCGCCAGAATATCTTGTTGTTTTCCAATGCGTGGAGGGAGTCTTACGCTGCTTTGGATAAGCTGAATCAGCTGCCGGTGGCTCACGAGACAATCGATAAAACCTCTAAATTTTTTAGCCAAGTCGGGGATTTTAGTTTTACCCTTTCCCGGCAGTTAAGCGATGGACAGGATATTTCAACGGACCAGCGGACTACCCTGCATAGTCTGCAGAAAGAAGCGGATTATTTAGCCACGGAACTGCACGCTTTACAGAATAACATCCGCACTAATCAATTTGCCTGGGGCGAGATTCGGCAGCAGGGTTCGAGTAAGTTTAGGGAAGTTTCGCCGCAGCTCTCGGAAGTAAGTTTCCGAAATATCAATAATGAGATGGATGGAATGCCCACCCTGATTTACGACGGGCCTTTTTCGGACCACATTACTCAGATGAATCCGCAAGGGGTGACTGGGGCGCCAATCTCCGCAGAGCAGGCGGCCCAGATCGCGATGCAAAAAGCCGACCTTTTGTCGGGCGTCCAATATGCGGCAACGCAGATGGGTACTGGGGAAGGGAAAATCCCCATTTATCGGATTCAGATTACGGATTCAGCCGGTCAGACAGCAGATCAGATTGTGCTGGATATAAGCCGCACCGGGGGGCATGTGGTCAGCTATCTCAATGCCCGGCCTTTGGGAGCGGCGGTCCTGGATGGAATGCAGGCGCAGGAAAAAGCGATAGCCTATCTGGAAAAGAAAGGTTTTCCAGCATTGACTTCTACGTATGCGCAGGTAGATGACGGCTCAGCCACCATCGCCTATGCCGGGGTGCAGGATGGGGTAATCCTCTATCCGGACCAGATTAAGGTGAAAGTCGCTCTGGACAACGGTCAGGTAATCGGGGTAGAGTCTTTAAGCTATCTGATGGCGCATCATGAACGGAACCTGGCCAGACCGAAGGTATCTGAACAAACGATTCGGGAGCAGGCGGCTAAACGCCTGGAGGTCGAAGCAATAAGATTGGCCTTGATTCCCCTGGAAACCCGGCGGGAAGTACTGTGCTGGGAAGTGAAAGGAAATCTGGAGGGCGAACTCTTTTTCCTTTACTTCAATGCGCTTGATGGGATCCAAGAAAGAATCCTTAAGGTGATCAATACCCCGGCCGGGCCGGTGACCATTTAATCAAACAGTTGGCTACGGATGGATCAGATTAATGGATTAATCAAATTACCAATACAATAACACTAATAATACCGGCAATTTGGTTTTATCGGTAATTAAATCGGCAAATAATATAGAACGCAGAGTTTCGGGGCAGTAAAACACTGCCCCGAAACTGTTTGATGCTTACTAAATAAAACTATGAAGCGGATTATATCTAGAAGACAGTCTTTACAATTCTTTACCAAGTGTACGAAACAGCATTAGTATGCCAGGCCTTGGTTGACTGCTGGCAGGGCTGGTCGGCAAGGCTTTGCTATGGTAAAATACTATAAATTGGCAGAAAATTGGCGGGGGGAGAAGGAGATTATTTATGAGCGGAGAAACCCGGCAAGTGGATATTTATACGGATGGAGCTTGTTCCGGCAACCCGGGACCGGGCGGCTGGGCCACGATTTTACTATATGGTAAAGAGCAGCGGGAGTTGTCCGGCTATAAGGAATATACGACGAATCAGCTTATGGAACTGCAGGCCGCGATCGAAGGGTTAAAGGCGCTTAAATTCTCTTGCCGGGTTCGCTTGTTCAGTGACAGCGCTTATTTGATTAATGCCTTTGTCAAAGGTTGGGTTAAGAAATGGCAAATGAACGGGTGGCAGACTGTGAAAAAAGAGCCGGTGGAAAACCAGGAGCAGTTTAAAGCGCTGATTGAGTTGAGTCGCGTTCACCAGATCGAATGGATTAAGGTGGAGGGTCACGCCAATAATTTTTATAACAATCAATGTGATAAACTAGCCCGGGAGGCGATCACCGCCCGGGGAGGGGTTGACCGCCGGTCGAAACGCGATGGCTGATTAGCGGCTCTGCTTTAATAATCTGCCGCAAACTTTATGCCCGAACCCATTAAGGATGGAACCGGATTAAAACTTGAATGTTGATTAACGGCTCCACTCGCCCATTTCCAAAAGCTCGGAAACCGTCACAAAACGGTATCCCTGATCTTTCAGGCCCTGAATAACTGCGGGAAGGGCCTGCACCGTTTGTTTGCAGGTGTCGCTGGCGTGCATTAGGATGATATCCCCGGGGTGAGCTCGTGTCAGTACCCGATTACTGATCGCAAGAACCCCGGGGTTCTTCCAGTCCAGCGAATCGGTACCCCATTGAATTACCTGATAGCCACATTCATTTGCCGCAATAATAACCTGATTGTCATAATCGCCATTCGGAGTGCGGATTAATCTAGGCGTAGTGCCGGTCACCTCTTGCAGGATATTATGGGCGAGCATAATTTCCTGTTTAATTTCGCTGGCTTCCAGGGTGCTTAAGTTTATATGGCGTTGTCCATGGCTGCCGATTTCGTGCCCGTCTTGCGCAACCCGCTGCGGAATTTCCGGATATTTTTGGGCCCAGGGACCAGAAAGAAAGAAGGTCGCTTTTATATCGTTTTCTTTTAAGATATCGAGCACCGGGGTGGGGGTGTTCGTTCCCCAACTGATATCAAACGTGAGAGCCAGGACTTTTTCGCTCGTTTTAACCTCATAGATAGGTTTAATCCGGTTTTCCGCCTCCACATAGACCGCGCTGACGGCCATTAAAAGGCAGGCCAGGCCTAAGGCCAGAAAAAATTTTGCCCGTCTGGACAAATGAAAAAAGTAAACTAAACTCATTAAGATACCCTCCTTAACCTTGGTAATCTTGGTTATTTATTAGTATTTGCCGCTTTAGTGGCTTATGTGATTATCCGGGATGAAATTAGTGGAAGGTTTAATAGGTTTATCCAGAAGCAGGTCTCAACCATAAAGCAGAAGGAAGAATCGGTTCCGGTCCTTCATACATAATTATATGGTTGTTCATTTCTTTTTTGAGGCTCTAGACATGTAAATTATGCTCAATAACTTACTTGAGTAACCAGCAATTTATTGGAGGAATGGAATTGGAAACGATTAATACATATTATGATGACTATGCAAGTCTGGAGGAATTTGTCAAGAATAACAATAATCTGTTAGCCGTCAATAACAGAGCAGTTTTGGCTCAGATTTTCAGCGGTATTTGCGACGAAAACCATATACTCACTATTTCGAAACAGATTCGCGGACTTATTCCGCATGCCCAAGTGATTGGTTCAACTACAAGTGGTGAAATCATGAACGGGTTGGTAAGCGGACTTAAAACCGTGCTCTCTTTTTCGGTTTTTCGTCAAAGTAAAATTAAGACAGCCTTCTTAGCGAAAAGTGATGAGGACGATTATGGTATGGGACAGTCGATTGCGACTAAACTAAATAGTGATAAGGCTAAGGTATTAATCCTGTTTGCGACCGGGTTAACGATAAGCGGCAGCCAAATTTTAAAAGGGATTCAGTCCGTGAATGCTGACTTACCGGTAGCCGGCGGAATTGCGGGTTCCAATCGTACTAATAAACAAAGTTTTGTATGCTGCAATCATAACATTACTGATTGTGGGGTTGTGGGGGCAGTTCTTGAAGGTACTAACCTAACGGTTACGCGTCACACCCATCTGGGCTGGGTGCCGATAGGCAAAGAGATGACCATTACTAAGGCGGATGGTGCTCGGGTGTATACGATTGATAATATACCGGCCTATCAGGTTTACTATCGATATCTAGGGATAAAAACGGATTCCGACATATTTAAGGTAGTAGAGTTTCCGCTGATGATTTGCCGACACGGGCTTACTATGGCCAGGGCACCGTTTATGCGATATGCTGACGATTCAATTTGCTTCTTCGGCGACATCGCTGAAGGGGAAAATGTACGCTTTGGTTTTGGTCATGTAGAGTTGATTTTAGAAAAGGTTGATTACTTGCGGCAAATGATTGAGAAACAACCGGTTGAAAGCATTTTTGTTTATTCCTGTGCTTCAAGGAGGGGGTTTTTTCAGGAATCGGCTCAAATAGAAACCCTGCCTCTTCAAAATATTGCTCCCACGTCCGGTTTTTTTACGAGTGGGGAGTTCTATCACATCAATGGCAGCAACCAATTACTTAACACTACAATGACGACGCTGGCATTATCAGAATCGAGCCCACAAATGATTTTGGCCCGTCAAACAAAGACAACAGCCAGTCTAAAAGAATCGGGCAAAAAAAGCGAAGCAATAAAAGACAATATTGCCGATAGAAACATTGAAATATTGAAGGCTCTGACCTATTTAGTCAATACAGTGACGAATGAGTTAAATGAAAAAACGGCTGAACTTCAATTGGTTAATGAACAACTCCAATACGCCAGCAGCCACGATGCTCTTACCAGTCTTAACAACCGTGGGTTTTTAAGAGAGGAAATAAAACGGCTAGGTGGGAAACCAGCTGGAGTTATAATATGTGACGTAAACGGCTTGAAATTCGTTAATGATTCATTTGGGCACCTTACAGGAGATGCGCTTATACAAGCTGCCGCGAATATTTTAAAATCAGTCTTTGGCCCGGAAGATGTAGTGGCCAGAATTGGAGGCGACGAATTTGCGGTGCTTATAC
>CAYXHK010000059.1:0-10278 GCA_964464665.1 uncultured Syntrophomonadaceae bacterium | reverse complement strand
CAACAGCTTTCAGAAGTGTTTGCTGACCCGCAAAAGGTGCCCCAGCGGGTGGTGCTGCCCCAGGTTATGTGCAAAGCGGAAAGCGCTTTATTTTTGGATGACTGGACTGCGGATGATTTAGCCCAGCGCCTGGGAATTCCCGTGGTTATGGCGCAGACGTCGGCCCAGGGCTTGCTTGAGGCGGTATTAAACCAAAAAGTAAAAAAACGGGATTCGCGCCGGCGGACTCTTACGCATACGCGTAAAGCAAGGAAACCGGAAAGCTCGTAATAATTATAAACCTTATAAAGCTAAATAAGAAAACTGAATAAGACAATAAAGCTTAAACTGGAAAAGAACCAGAAAGCTTAATATGAACGGCTAAATAAGATAGCTAAATAAGAAAGTCTAAACAGAATTCAAATAACGAAGCTAAACAAAAGTTCCAATAAGAATCTGATAGACAAGAAACAAAAAAGACGAATACTAGCAACAGAAGAGCATAGATACTAGCAAAAAAGGAAGTAAAATACTAGACAATCGGGCAGAAAGACTGGAGGAAACAGATGGCACGACCGGTAGTGGCCTTAGTGGGACGGCCTAATGTAGGAAAATCAACGCTTTTCAACCGAATTGCCGGGGGGCTGGTGGCCATTGTGGAAGACAAACCCGGGGTTACCCGTGACCGGCTTTACCGCCCGGCAGAGTGGAGAGGCCGAAAATTTATGCTTATCGATACCGGAGGTTTGGTGCCGGATCCCGGGGAAAATATCATTTTGGCGGAAACCAAAAAACAGGCGGAAGTGGCCATGGAGGAAGCAGACTTGATCCTCATGATTCTGGACGCCCGCACCGGGATTACCCATGAAGACGAGGCTCTGGCTGGGATGCTGCTCCGCTCCCAGAAGCCGGTTTTGGTCGTGGCCAACAAAGTCGATAACTTTAACAACCCGCCCGATTTTTATGAACTGATGGGGCTGGGTCTGGGCGAACCGATCCCGGTCTCCGCCGTTCAAGGCTTAAACACTGGAGACTTGCTGGACGCGGTGGTGGATCGGTTGCCGGTAGATGATGCGGAAGAAATTGAGGAAGACACGATTCGAATCGCCATTATTGGCCGGCCGAATGTGGGCAAATCTTCTTTGCTCAATGCGCTGCTGGGCGAAGAGCGCGCTATTGTGAGCGACATTCCCGGTACGACCCGGGACGCGATTGATACACCCTTCACTCACGAAGGCCAAAACTACATCCTAATCGATACGGCTGGCCTGCGCCGCAAATCCAAGGTGGATGCCGGCACCGAAAGGTACAGCGTAGTGCGAACCCTGCGGGCCATTGATCGCTGCGATGTGGCCCTGATGATGATCGACGCCACCCAAGGCGTTATCGAACAGGACAAAAAAATTGCTGGGTACGCCCACGAGGCGGGTAGAGCAATGGTAATCGTGATCAATAAGTGGGATCTGGTCGTTAAAGATGGCAAGACGATGAACCGTTACGATAAAACGCTGCGGGATGAACTATTGTTTATGAGTTACGCGCCCACCATTTATGTATCGGCGCTCACCGGGCAGCGGCTGCCCAAAATATTGGAGTTGGTCAATTTCGTGGCGGAACAGCATTCGACCCGGGTATCTACCTCCGTACTGAATGACGTGATTCGGGATGCGGTGCAGATGAACCCGCCGCCGGGGGACAAAGGCAAGCGCTTAAAGGTCCTGTATGTGACCCAGGTGAACGTTAAACCGCCTACTTTCGTAGTCTTTGTAAATGAGCCGGAACTGCTGCATTTTTCTTATCGTCGTTATCTGGAGAATCAGATCCGGAAGAATTTTGGTTTTGAAGGAACCCCGATCCACATGATTATTCGGGGTCGAGAAGAACGGGAATAACGGTAATAACGATAATCAGAGGCGGTAATAACGATAATAACGGAGCGGGTATAGCGAGAATAAAGATATTTACGGAACTTCAATATTTTAATAATAGTAATAACGGAACGGGAAGAAAAGGGAATAACAAAAAAAGCGGGAAGAACCGAAATAGGGAGTAGAGAAGGGAGCGGAGCTTATGGAATGGGTAGTGTGGTTGAGTATCCTGGTTGGATATCTCATAGGATCGATCCCCTGCGGTTACCTGATCGGCCGCTTTGGCAAGGGGATTGACATCCGGCTTTACGGGAGCGGGAATATCGGCACCACCAATGCTTTTCGGATTTTAGGCCCGCAGTGGGGAACGCTGGTTTTTATCGGGGATTTCCTGAAAGGAGCACTCGCGGTTCTGCTCGCCCAAGCGCTGGCTGGTGGATTAATCATTCCCATTCTGACCGGCCTGGCGGTGATTGCCGGGCATAACTGGTCGATTTTTTTAGGTTTTCGCGGCGGCCGGGGGGTGGCTACGGCCGGCGGGGTTATATTAGCGCTCGCCCCGATAGCGACATTAGTTTTGGCAATAATCTTTTTCCTCACCCTGCTGATTACGCGTTACGTCTCACTTAGTTCGGTGACCACGGCTGTGGCCGCTCCCTTTGTCATGGGTTGGTTTGGCCATTCTTGGGGTTTGGCGTTGTTTGGCTTGATTGCCGCCTCTTTTGTTATTTACCGGCATCTGCCGAATCTAAAGCGCCTGCGGAATGGGACTGAGCCTAGGGTCGGTCGGGCATCGTATCGTTGGTGAAAAGGGATGGTGCAGTTGATTTGATGAATCAGAACAACCAAAAGAATAAGGTGGCGGTTTTAGGGGCCGGGAGTTGGGGTACGGCGCTGGCGGCTTTGTTGGCCAAGAAGGGTCTCCTGGTTCGGTTATGGGGCCGGGTCGAGGATGGAGTTCTGGACGTTGAGCAGAACCGGGAAAACCGCCTTTTTTTACCGGGCATCCGCTTGCCTGATTCACTGGAAGCAACCGACCGGATGGAGCGCGCTCTGGATGGAGTCGAAGCGGTAGTGCTTTCGGTGCCAGCCCAGGCTGTCCGCGGCGTGATTCGGCAGTATCGTTCCCAGTTGGCCGCGCTTAGCACTTCGGCCATGATCATCAATACCGCCAAGGGGATTGAAACTACCAGTTTAATGCGGTTGTCGGAAGTGATTAAACAGGAACTCCCGTCCGATTTTGAAAAACGGGTAGCCGTTTTATCCGGGCCGAGTCATGCCGAGGAAGTGTCGCAAAGCTTGCCGACCGCCATAGTGGCGGCGGCAGAGTCGCAGGATTTGGCCGAACGGGTGCAGGATCTGTTTATGCATCCCCGGTTTCGGGTTTACATTAATCCGGATCTTATCGGCGTTGAATTAGGGGGATCATTAAAAAACGTAATTGCCTTAAGTACCGGCATCAGTGACGGCATGGGGTACGGAGATAATACCCGAGCCGCTTTGATGACCCGCGGTTTAACCGAAATTACACGGCTGGGTATAGCGATGGGCGCGCAGCCTTTAACCTTTTCCGGACTGTCCGGTGTGGGAGATCTGATCGTGACCTGCAGCAGTATGCACAGCCGAAACCGACGGGCCGGCATCCTGCTGGGGCAGGGGTATTCCTTACCCGAGGTCCTGTCGGAGATCGGGATGGTGGTGGAAGGGGTTGAAACCGCCAAAGCCGCTTACCATTTGGCCGCCAAACTGCAGGTCGAGATGCCGATAACCCAGCAGATTTTCCAGGTGCTTTTTGAGGGACTGTCCCCGCAAGCCGCCGTTAACAACCTGATGCTGCGGCAGCGGAAAAACGAGATCGAAGAAGTGGCCCAGTCGGGCTGGAACGGCCGGGATTAAACGCGCAAAAAACTATGGAGGGCGGACTCGGCAAGCCCCGAAGAATTAATCAGCCGAAACATCAATTAAAGAATTAGTTAAAGGAAACCGCCCGGCGAAGATCGGTTCACGGATGCGCGGCAAATTAATCATTTTTTGCCCAACCAAAAATTTTTTTCTTACCGGTTTAATCATTTGCAGGTTGATGTTTGCAAAGGATCACGACTAAAAGATATTGGTATTACTGGGAAAAAATATATATGGGACTGAGCGACTGGTTTACCGTGATGAGGGGAATAGTATTCCCTCTTTTTCTTTTTTTAGGCATAAACCCGAGCTTTCAAAAATATATTGTTATTGTTAATGCATGGTAATTTACCTTTCTAAAAAGGAGGGAAGAACTAGTGGAAAGAGTGGACATCTTTCAAGATATTGCTGAACGAACCGGGGGCGATATCTATCTAGGCGTAGTTGGACCGGTTCGTACCGGTAAATCTACCTTTATTCGTAAGTTTATGGAACTTATGGTTATCCCCAACATTGACCAGGCGGGTGATCAGGAACGGGCCCGGGATGAACTGCCGCAGGGGGCGGCCGGCCGGACTATCATGACCGCGGAGCCCAAGTTTGTCCCAGCTGAAGCCGTGGAAATTACGGTTAAAGAGGGTCTGAAAGCCAGGATTCGTATGGTGGACTGTGTCGGGTACAGCGTACCGGGAGCGCTGGGCTATGAAGAGGATGAAGGCCCGAGGATGGTCATGACTCCTTGGTTTGAGGAGGCTACCCCATTTCAGGAAGCAGCCGAATACGGCACGCGCAAAGTAATCACTGACCATTCCACGGTAGGCATCGTCGTAACTACTGACGGCAGCATTACCGACCTGGAGCGGGTGAATTACCTGGAGGCGGAAGAAAGGGTTATCAGCGAACTGAAGGAATTGGGTAAGCCTTTTATCGTTCTGCTGAATTCGGTTCAGCCTTTAGCGCGGGAAACAGCCGAATTAGTACATGAACTGGAAGCCAAGTATGATGTGCCGGTCTTGCCTTTAAACTGCCTCTATCTTACCCACGAAGACGTAATGCGGGTAATGGAGGAAGTGCTCTATGAATTCCCGGTGCGGGAAGTGAACATTAACCTGCCGCGGTGGATTGAAGAGTTGGAAGGGCAGCATTGGCTGCGGGTGCAGTTCGAAGATGCGGTGCGGGAATCTTTGGATGAAGTACGGCGCATCCGGGATATTGACGGTGCCATTGAACGGATGGCAGCGAAAGAAATTATCCTGGATGTGGGCTTATCGGAGATGGACTTGGGTACAGGCGTGGCCAGCATCGACGTCCTGGAACAGGAGGATCTTTTCTTCCAGGTGATGGAGGAGGTCAGCGGATTCCGCCTGGAAGGGGATCACGATCTGTTCCGGCTCGTGAAAGAACTCAGTGTGGCCAAAAAAGAATACGACAAGGTTTCCCAGGCCTTGCGGGAGGTTCGGGAAACTGGTTACGGGATTGTGGCTCCTCAGTTAGATGAAATGCAGCTTGAGGACCCAGAACTAATTAAACAAGGAGGTCGGTACGGGGTTCGGCTGAAAGCCAAAGCGCCTTCGCTGCATATTATCCGGGCGGATATTGCGACCGAGGTTACTCCGATTATCGGTACGGAGAAACAGTGCGAAGACATGGTCAAGTATCTGTTGGATGACTTTAAAGATGACCCGATGCGGATCTGGCAAACCAACATCTTTGGCAAAACCTTGTTTGATCTGGTGCGGGAGGGGATTCAAGGCAAGCTGCACCGGATGCCGGATAATGCCCAGGTTAAACTGACCGATACGATCCAGCGCATTGTCAATGAGGGCAGCGGCGGCTTAATCTGTATCATAATCTGATGCTTTTGCACGAAGGTTGCGGCGTTTTAATCTGTATCATTATCTAGCGCATTGTCAATGAGCGCAGCAGCAGCTTATCTGTATCATAATCTAAATTATGCCATAAGTTTTAGGTCATATTGATTTAACCAGGCGCTGGACCAGGGCAATTGACGCTGGGAATGGTCTGACAATTATAAAAGCGCGCTTCGGAAACTCGGATTCATCCGGGTTTCTTTATTTTTGGCTTAAATTTATCTAATCTGGCCGGAAAACCAATAATGAGTTACACTTAGGATTGAATAATGAGTTAAACTTAAGATTAAATACGCTTAGAAATGCGGGGTAAACATGGCCAAACCTTCATTTGATCAGTTTGCGGAAATGCTGGAGCGCGTGGTGCAGCACATCCCGCCCCGGTTTTGCGAGGATTTGCCCGGTGGCTTTAACGTCCAAAGGGAGAAGAGATGCGAAGGGGAATACTACATCCTGGGTGAATACGTGGAGGATTATTATTTAGGCAGTTTCATCGTATTTTATTATGGCTCCTTCGTTGCCCTCCTAGAGGGCGAGCCTTGGGAAGCTTGGGAAGCGGAGATTTTGGATACAGTGCTGCATGAGTTGCAACACCACCGGGAAGCGCTGGCGGGAAGGGATGATTTAGGCCAGCAGGAGCTGGCGGAATTGCTTCGGGATGAGCAGGAAGAAGCCAGCCGGGACAAACCAAAAGAATCCCGTGGGGGGAACCAGAAGGAATCTCCCCGAAACAACCAAGAAAAACTCCACCAGGGTCAGCGTCAGCCGCCCGTTAATGATCAGCAAACTGTAAAGAACAAACCAACTGAACAAAAGAGTTTTGCCAAAACCTTAAGAGAGCGTCTAAGCAAAAGCCTGAAGTTAAAGCTGTAGGCCCCGGGTTTGGCCAAAGTATATTTTTAATCAGCCAAGCCACTCAAGGTTGGTTTCTTAGCTTAGAACAAGATAAAACCAAGATAAATCCCAGATAAATCTGCATAAAGAGCAGGAAATTATCGAAAAACGTCAAATAATAACTAATTTAAAAAGATAAAAACTAATCTAATTATCAAGAAAAACTAATTAAAGCAAAACCACTTGATAAAAACCAATCAGGCAACTAATTAAGCAAAACCAATCTGATGCAGAGGCGACACATCCTAACATTGCTCATTAATATTTGGGTCGACCGCAGTAACGGCGAAACGGAGGGTTTTTAATGAAATACATTGTAATTCTCGGCGATGGAATGGCCGATTATAAGCTGTCGGAATTGGGGAATCAAACTCCCCTGCAATATGCCAAAACTCCCAACCTGGATCGTTTGGCGCGGGTGAGCCGGCTGGGGCTGGCCCGGACCGTGCCTCCCGGCATGCATCCCGGCAGTGATATAGCCAACTTGTCGGTGCTCGGTTATGACCCGTACCAGTATTATACGGGACGTTCGCCGCTGGAAGCCGTGAGTTTGGGCGTTAATATGGAACCAACGGATATCTCTTTTCGCTGCAACTTGGTTACCCTTTCTGGAGAAGCTGCTTACGCGGATAAGACGATGCTTGATTACAGTTCGGATGAGATCAGCACTGCGGAGGCTGCGGTTTTGATTGAAGCGATTAATCAGGAATTAGGCACGGATCGGTTTGTTTTTTATCCCGGCATCAGCTACCGGCACGCCTTGATTTGGAAAGACGGACTTTCCGATTTTGACCTTACTCCCCCGCACGACATTTCGGGTCGTCCCATTGCGGAGTACCTGCCTAAAGGCGCTCAGAGCGAAATCTTATTTGATATGATGCAAAAAAGCAGTCGCATTTTGATGGATCATCCGGTTAATCAAGCGCGAATTAAGCAGGGACAGGGGCCAGCAAATTCGATTTGGCTCTGGGGCCAGGGGAAAAAACCGGTTCTGCCGGCTTTTAAAGACCGTTATGGTTTAAACGGGTCGGTAGTTTGCGCCGTAGACCTGATCAAAGGCCTGGGACTCTGTGCGGGTTTGCGGGCCGTAGCCGTGCCTGGGGCGACCGGGGGCACCGTAACCAATATGCGGGGCAAGGCGGAGGCCACCCTGGAGGAGTTAAAACAGGGGCAGGATTTTGTCTACCTGCACGTGGAAGCGCCGGACGAGGCTGGCCATCGGGGAGATTTGGCTTTGAAGGTTAAAACGATTGAAGAGTTTGACGAGAAGATAATCGGCGTGATCCACCAAGGCTTAGCGGAAAGCAGAGGAACGCCAGGGATGGAGGATTACTGCTTATTAATCCTGCCGGATCACCCGACCCCGATCAGCATCAAGACCCATGCGGCGGACCCGGTGCCCTTTATGCTTTATCGTCACAGCCAGCCGCAGGAGGGCTCGGCCACCGGTTATAATGAGGATTCGGCAGGGCAAACCGGGCTGCACTTCGAGTCGGGTCACCAATTAATGGAATACTTCATAAACTGCGGCAAAGGTTAATAAGGTTGTAAATGGGTTTTGCATTTTGCCCAAAAGGGAAGCAAAAGGGTTGTTCATCTGCTACCATTGGCGCTGGCATTCGAGGGAAACAAAACGAACCGTCCCCTCTGTTTCGAGGCGGTATCAAGAAAAAGAAACAAAATGGAAAAAGAAACAAAATGAACCGTCCCCCCTGTTTCATAGAAAGGGAAGCAAAAAGAACATTTCCCTGCTTCCTTCGCAAAACTGCAGCAAAGGTTAAACCGGGTGAATACGCTCTTTACAAGATGTGATATAATGAAATGTATTTGACGTGGAAATGTAGCGAAATTTAATAGGCGCGGTAAAAACCGCAAATTACAATATAGAAAGCCAGCCGGGCCATCTGCGAAAGCATTGGCCGGGTCAGGTAACGAGGAGGCATGTAGAGTTTGGCTGCAGAGTCTATAAAAATAGGATTATTAGGCTGCGGAACCGTGGGGTCAGGGGTGGTCAAGGTTATTCTGGAGAATCAGACCCACATCGCGCAGCGTCTGGGAAAAGGATTGGAGATCAAGCGAGTTTTGGAATTAGACGCCAGTAAGGTTACGGTTTTGGGTTTAGACGAAAGTATAGTTACCCGCGACATCCAGGATATAGTGGCGGACCCGGAGATTAAGATAGTGGTAGAAGTCATGGGTGGGATTGAACCTGCCCGCACTTTTGTGCTGGAAGCGCTGAATCAAGGGAAAAGCGTAGTTACCGCGAATAAAGATTTGATTGCTTTGCATGGACGGGAACTGCTGGAAACCGCGCAGGCCAAAGGAGTGGATTTCTATTTTGAAGCTAGTGTCGGCGGTGGAATTCCGATCATTGCCCCTTTGAAGCAGGGCCTGGCGGCCAACCAGATCCAAAAAATTATGGGGATTGTTAACGGTACGACCAACTATATATTAACCAAGATGTCCCGGGAAGGCCGTGACTACCAGGAAGTTCTGGAGGAAGCCATGGCTTTGGGCTATGCTGAAGCGGATCCCACCTCGGATGTTGAGGGTTACGATGCGGCTCGGAAAATTGCCATCTTGGCCTCGATTGCCTTTGGCAGCCGGACTACTTTTCCCGATGTGTATGTAGAGGGAATTACCCGCGTAACCCCCGTAGATATCGAACACGGCAAAGAATTGGGTTACTCCTTGAAACTGCTGGCCATTGCCAATGAAATAGATGGAGAAGTTGACGTCAGGGTGCATCCCGCCTTTATCCCTTTAAACCATCCCCTGGCTGCGGTGAACGATGTGTTTAACGCCGTCTTTATTCGCGGCGATTTCGTTGGTGACATCATGCACTATGGCCGGGGAGCCGGACAAAGACCTACCGCCAGCGCGGTAGTGGGGGATATCATGGAGGTGGCGCAGAATCTGCAATACGGCAGTGTCGGCCGCATTTCCTGCACTTGTTTCGATCATAAGCCCATTAAACCCATTTCAGAAATCATGAGCCGTTACTATATTCGGATGCTGGTTAAAGACCGACCGGGGGTTTTAGCGGGCATTGCCGGGGTTTTTGGCAATCAGCAGGTCAGTTTAGCTTCGGTCATTCAAAAAAGGAATGTCGGGGATTTGGCTGAACTGGTTTTAGTCACCCATCGGGTTCAGGAAGGCAGTTTGCAAGACGCTTTAAAGATCTTGGGCGGTATGTCGATCATCGGCTCGATCGCAAACGTCATCCGGGTGGAGGACGAGGATGAGGAAGCAGAAGCTTAGCAGAGGCTGAGTAAGTGTTTTGGCAAGTCTGATAAGCTTAGTCAGCTCAGTTAGACAGTAAAGTTTAGAAGGACTTATCAGAATTAGTGAATCAAAACCAGTAAGTTTGATAAGTTTAGTCGGCTAAGTAAGCCAGTAAATTTAGATGGACTTGGCAGGGTTAGTCTTATACTTAGCATATAAATTGGGAGACCTTAATAAACCAAATGAGTGATATTTAAATCAAACGGAGGTTGGTCCGGTGGTGCGAGTTCAGGTGCCGGCAACTACAGCGAACCTGGGTCCCGGGTTTGATACCCTGGGCCTGGCTCTGTCTTTGTTTAACCAGGTGGAAATGGAGGAAACGGGGAACCCGGGGGAGTTGATAATTGAGGTTTTTGGCGAGGGTGCTTCCTCAATTCCCGTTGACCAGGACAACATCACCTACCAAGCGGCCCAGGAAGTGTTCAAGGCAGCCGGTTATTTTCCTGCGGGACTGCATCTGCGTTTAACAAACCGGATTC
>CAYXHK010000058.1:0-10382 GCA_964464665.1 uncultured Syntrophomonadaceae bacterium | reverse complement strand
GCTCAAGGGGCTGCCCTGCACGATTCGGCTGCTGGATCCGCCTTTGCACGAGTTCTTACCGAATCTGGAGGATTTACTGGTTGAAATAACCAAGCTGAAAGTTACCCAGGGCGATCCGCAGGAACTTGCCGCCAAGGAAGATTTATTGAAAAAGGTTCGTGCCCTGTCTGAGTTTAACCCCATGTTGGGGCATCGGGGCTGCCGTTTGGGCATAACCTTCCCGGAAATCTATGCGATGCAGGTTCGGGCCATTTTCCAGGCGGTAGCAGCCCTGGTTAAGGAAGGCCGAAAGATTATTCCAGAGGTAGAGATTCCGTTGGTTATGGATGTTGCGGAATTGTCGCTCCTGCGAAAGCAGACCGAGGAGATTGCGGAGCAGGTCATGGAGCAGGAAAAGGTACGGTTTGAGTATACGATTGGCACCATGATTGAGCTGCCGCGGGCTTGTTTAGTGGCGGAGGAAATTGCCCAATATGCCGACTTCTTCTCTTTTGGCACGAATGACTTGACCCAGACGACTTTTGGTTTCAGCCGGGATGATGCTGAGGGTAAATTCCTCGGGGCTTACGTGGAAAGCAAGATCATCAAAGAAAGTCCATTCGTGGTTTTGGACCGTAAAGGGGTTGGCCAGCTGATGAAGTTGGGCATCAGCAAGGGTCGGGAAACCCGTCCCAATCTGGAAATCGGCATCTGCGGCGAACACGGCGGGGACCCGGATTCCATCGAGTTTTGTCACCTGGTCGGTTTAAATTACGTGAGTTGTTCCCCTTATCGGGTGCCAATCGCGCGTTTAGCCGCCGCCCAGGCCGCTATCAAAAACAAAGACTAATCGAAAGTAACCATTAAACAAATATAAAAAGGGTATTGTCACTTGATTTTAAGGGGCAATACCCTTTTTTTATTCAGGCCTTAAACGCTGACTGCAATATTTATGGAAAGGAAACTTATTGATTTAATTATACAAATGATATATAGTACATTACAACAGTAATGCACTATGGTTGACTGGCGGTTAGGGGGGAAAAGATTGAAACTCAATACTGAAGGAATGAAGCCTATATATGTGCAGATTTCCCAGTGGCTGGAGACAGAGATTTTGTCTGGCAATATTAAGGAAAATGAAAAAATATACTCCCAGTATCAGCTTGCAGAGATGTTTAATATAAATCCAGCAACTGCGGCTAAAGGACTCAATATTTTGGCTGGTGAAAACATTGTCTATAAAAAGCGGGGACTTGGTATGTTTGTAGAGGAAAACGCTAAAGAAAGTATCATGCAAAAAAGAAAAAAACAAGTCCTGGAGCCTTTAATATGGGAATTGGTTATGGAAGCGGAGCGATTAAGTGTAACTGCAGATGGGTTGGTTAGCATGATCAGAACTGCCAAAACTCAAATAAAGGGGGAAAAGCGTTATGAAAGTGATTGAGTGCAGCCGGCTTTCCAAGTCATACGGAGAGATAAAAGCGATCAATGACCTGTCTTTTACTATTGAAGAAAATAAAATTACCGGGCTTATCGGAAGAAATGGCGCTGGCAAAACAACGCTATTAAAATTAATAGCTGGTTTATTACATAAAACATCGGGCGAGATGAGAGTTTTCTCAGAAGAGCCTTTCAACAACCTTAAAGTATCCGCAAACCTTATATTTATTGATGAAAATTTGACCTTTCCAAAATCTTTTAGCCTAGAGGATATATTAGAATCTGCAGGCACATTTTATGAAAATTGGGATATGGCTCTTGCTCAAGGATTGCTTGAATACTTTGCACTTCATCCGAAACAATCGCATGAAAATCTATCGAAAGGAATGAAAAGCACTTTTAATGTGATTCTAGGCATTTCTGCTCGCTGTCCATTGACGATTTTTGATGAGCCCACAACGGGAATGGATGCGGGAGTGAGAAAAGACTTTTACCGGGCCTTGCTTAAGGATTATGTTCAAAACCCCCGTACTATAATTTTATCGAGTCACTTTTTCAATGAAATAGAAAACATATTAGAGGATATTTTATTGATTAACAAAGGCAAGAAGTATCTGCATATGCCGGTTACAGAATTAAAGGAGCTGGCCGTTGGGCTTCGGGGTAAGGAAGAAGTAATCAATGAGCTGACAAAGGACAAAGATACCTATCACCTGGAAACTCTGGGGAAGGATACTTGTTTTAAGGTTGTTAAAAATGATTTTTCCGAGTCAACGCTGCAATTTGCCAAAAAGGCGGGAATTGACGTATTACCGGTAGCAATAGATGATATATACGTTTACCTAACATCTGGGAATAAAGGGGGGATAGATGATGTCTTTAACCGAAGCTAATCTATTGGAAATTGTAAAAAAGCAGTATTTTTTTAAGCTGAAAGCCTATATGGGCTTATTCTATACCATGATTGCAGTTCAAGCATTGGGGATTTTACTTTCACTTAATGGAGTTATGTCATCAGGTACCGGCAGTGGAGGATTTTCTGTATCAACAAAAACATTTGCCGGGGACATTATTATTACACTGACTATGCTATGGGCATTTTTGGTTGTATATAACCTAACAGCAAATGAGTATAGGAAAACTGATTTTATGTTTGTGACTAATAGATTAAGCAGTAATCTGTCCAGTGTGGGTTTTGTCTTAACCATTGCGGCCATAGCAGGCGTTACCGCATCATTAGCCGGGGTTTTACTCCGGGTTATAATTTACTTTACCCATGGCAGCCAAAATATTGCCAGTCAATACTTTTTTATTCTGCCCCAGGAATTATTGCTGAGCATAATAGCAACTACATTTTATATTATTTTAATTAGTGCAATAAGTTATTTTTTTGGAGCATTAACTCAGAAACATAAAGGATTTACTCTTTTGTTGCCAGCGTTAGTTGTTGGATTATCATTCCTGAGAGTAAGGGGTATGGGTAATGTTGGTGTCATACTGGGAGAAATAGCATATTTTTTTACCAATGAGAGTTCCTTAATGCTGTTTATGATAAAAATTATCGGGGTTGCCTTTATCCTTTTTTACAGTTCAGTTTTGATGTCAAACAGATTGGAGGTATAGATACGATGGGTTCTTTTCTTATTGTTTCTTTTCTGTTGTTAGTCGGTGTGATTGTTCTCTTAATACGCCTGTGTGGAAAAGTCTATTACAAAAAAACTCAGTGGATTTTGGGTGGTTATATTGCTATATTGCTTGTTTCCTTTATCTTTGTACATATGCTTCCTAAGGATGGTTTTTTGGAAGAGGAACTTGTCAAGCAAAATGACCCATGGATAACCGGCCAGGAATACCAGGAATTCCATAATGCAGCAGAAGAAGGCCGGCTGGATCAAGTTGAAAATGCGTATAAGAATAGAGAGTGGAGCTTTGAATATACTGGAGAACAGCTTGAGATTGTGCCTGCGGATAAAGGATTTAATATTAGGGTTATAGTTAAAAACAAGGATATTGACGATGGTATAATTGATGCGGCCAGTTTCACTGGCAGAAGTATAATAAACGGAATTGACTATACGGACAAAATCAAGCCGCCCGAGGTTACATTGGAAGGCAGCCAATTAAAGATAACAAAATCGGAAAGCTTAAGGATTGAACTGGCCAGGTTTGATAGGGACTTTACGGTAAAGCAATTCTTGCCTGGAGGCCGCATCAATAACAACCATAGGAGTTCTATGAGTATTTCCCATGGCGGTACTCCAGTGCTATATATCCAGGTTCCTAGAAGCGTTCAGGTAGATGGGGATTATTAATTCACCATTTCCTTTTTATTGCTTCGAAAAGGCCCTGTTGTCTACCAAGTTATAACGGCACGTTCTAGTGTAGCACCCTGTTTTTGCTGGCTTCTAGGGATGTTTCATGTCTATGGAAAAAACATGTTATAATGAACATCAGTAGAATATTATGTCGATATTGTTTTTGAGGTGAAAGAAGTTGAAACAAATAAAAAACTAATTACTATACTTATTTAAGGAGAATATGCTGTATTTTGGTCAGGGTTTAGACGGCCCATTACCTCCGGAATGCATTAAAAAAGCAATAGAGGTTGTTAATGGACTTGGATTTTTTGATATATAGCCTAAGGATATGACAGTGGTTTGGATGGGGGTGTAAGACGGGCTTTTATGGGGAATTGTTGTCTGCTGCTTTTTTGTTTTAAATGAGTCGATGTGAAACGAAGCACTGATTTTTATTTTGGGAGGGTCATAATGAAAAAATTACGCATTTTTTTAGCCGGGTTGATGGTTTTGGTGTTTTCCATAACCTGTATTCAAGTGCCGGGGTTGACCAATTCATCCGTCCAAGCCGCTGCAACAGATATGGCTCAGGGCTATGAAGCCACAATCGAAGCGGCACGGGAAGCAGTGGCAAAAGAATTGTCTGCCGGTACATCATCAGGTGCAACGGCAGCCGTCATGGTGGATGGCAAGATCGTTTATGCAGAAGGCTTTGGATTAAGGGACCGAACCAAGAACCTTAAGGTAGAAACAGACACCCAGTTCAACATAGGCTCTGTCAGCAAAATCTTTACCGCTGCTTCTGTTCTTATACTGGCGCAGGAAGGAAAGCTCTCACTGGACCAGCCGGTTACCGCCTACATTCCTGACTTTACAATGAATGACCCCAGGTACAAAGACATCACCGTCCGGATGCTGCTTAACCATACCTCTGGTTTCCCCGGAACCTACGCCAAAGATGGTTTAACAGCGGTAAAAAATCGAAAATATGTTGAGGAAACCCTTGAAAAATTAAAAACCAGTAATTTAATGAATGATCCGGGAAAAATAAGTGTTTACTGCAACGATGGATTCACGGTTGCCGAAGCCGTTGTCGAGCATGTTTCGGGTATGGGTTATCCGGATTTTCTGCAGGAAAAGGTTTTCAATAAACTGGGCCTTGATAACACTAGCGCCTACTTTAAAGACGGCAACCAAAACATTGCCCGGGCATATGAGGGGGGCAGCCTGGTGCCATTACCGGTTGAACATGCAAACATTCTTGGTTCCGGGGGATTGTCCTCCACCGCAATCGATCTATGCAAATACGGGGAGATTCTTCAATCAACCGCTGTGTTGAATCCGGCCATGCTTGATGAATACACCAAAGCGCAATATGGCCCGGAAACAGTTCCGCAGGGTGAGCCATTATTCAATGTCGGATTGGGCTGGGATTATGTGCCGGTCCAGAAATTCAAGACCCAGGGCGTTAACGTGCTGGCCAAAAATGGCGGCACCCTTCAATACTTTTCCCAGCTTTATGTGATGCCCAAAGAACGTATAAGTGTAGCAGTTGTTTTTGCCGGACCGGCAAACCCTACAGCGGTTACAGATGCCATATTGCAGGCCTTGCTGGAGGAAAAAGGGCTTGTAAAAAAACCGGTACCTACTATCCTTCCCCGGGATGCCCAGGTCCCGGATAGCTTTAAGGGCTGCGAGGGCTTTTATGCATCCAGTAATGAATTGATGAAAGTGGAGATTTCTGAAGATAATAAGGGAATAACGCTCTCAACCTACACCGGTAAAGGCAATAAGCCCAAAGGGGTTTATGCCTATAAGGAAGATGGCCGGTTTTATGCGCCTGGTGGCACTAACTATTCCTTTGCCGAGCATCCAAAAGGAAAGGTGATGCTGGCGCATCCGGACGGCTCAAATGTCGGATTTGTTTATTATGAAAAGTTAAATCCGGCAGAGGATATAGACGGCAGCTTCTTCGAAGGAAAGGTGTGGGTTCCAAGAAGTATAACCCCATCAGACTTTTTGGTTACTATGTTCAGTACTGAAGCATTTCCAGAAATGCCCGGATACATACTCGTGAATAGCGGAACTTATTCTGCGCTGGCTCTCAAGAGCCCAACCGAGACCTCTATGTCCTTCAGATATTTAAGGGATCAGAACGAATTCCGGCTGGAAAAAACCCAAGGAGAGACATTACTCCATACCTACGAGCACTGCTTTTCTGACGCCTCAAAACTGCCGGTCATTACTGAAGGCGATACTCTGCGGATTGATTCTGACGGGCAGAATAAGGCTGGCAGGATGGGGTCAGGTGCCCTTTTAGGCTTTACTATTCCCGAAGGAGGGCGGATTATAGTCTTCTCTCCCGAATACAATTTGACATACGATAGTCTAACCTCGGACCGCCATGAAACCTATGCGGAAGAAGGCGCCTATATTCTGGCCGTTGGCAAATCGGGAGATGCTTTTAAAATTATTAATTCTGAGTGGTTTACTGATATTAACGGTCATTGGGCAAAGGATTCCATAAACCAACTGGCGTCGGCCGACATTCTGAAAGGAACCGGGGATCATCTGTATCAGCCTGATAAAAGTATGACGGGGACAGACTTTTTGGCATTTATCCAAAGAGCTGTCGGCATAACCCCAGAAGACCTTTCAGCACCCGAAGAAGAAACTGTTTCCTTTAAAGCCGGTCAGTCCATTACCAGGGCACAGGCTATTTCCATTCTGGCTGATGTTATGGTTTTAACCGGCTGCGAAGCCAACCTGTCCACGGAGGAAGAGGCTTCATTGTTAAAAGGTTTCCCTGATTCGGAAGAAATGGACCCTAAGCTTAAATCGGATGCCGCATTACTTGTCAAGTTGGGCATTTTCTGTGGAAATAGCAATAAACTTTTGGCGCCAGAGGATACAATGTCTCGAGGGGAAGCGGCGACAACGGTTTTGAGGGCGATAAAGAACATACAGTGATGCAACCCATATGGAGTTCCCCTATTAGGGTGCTATAAAATAGGGTGTGGTAAAATATACGCAGCCATACAATCTTGCTTCGCTACCTTAATACTCGGTAAATCTATTTTCATTAGTGGTTGTGTCTTATAGGCATGGGTGGTTAATATGGAATAAAGCAAGGGTGCTATCTCTTAGTGTTTTAAGAGGTTGCACCTATTTTTTATTAAGATTCATTTTAAATTAATCTCCCAGAAAAATGAACAAGGAAGCATTTGGCGAATTCCGTTAGAATATGCTAATATTTGTTATATAATATAAATATATTTTGTATATATGCGAAGGGTACTGAGCGCTGGCAATGGTAAATGAGGATGCCGGCGGTTATGTGCTGGTGGGTGTGATTTCCTTTGTGGCGGCGAGGAGCTGGAGAGCCTGGATATTGACAGCTCCGCCGACGGGAGAGCATGGGGACGTTGTCCTGCTTTGAAGAAGGCTAAGAACATGAGAAAGAATCTGGTTGACTCTAAAATCCAAAAGCCATCGGTGTATTCACCCAACTTCATTTTCCGTGAGGGGCTGGTGGAACGCTTAGGCGACAGGCAGAAGAATCTCCTGGTTTTGCATGCTACCGTAGGCTATGGGAAAACGGTGCTTCTGACGCATTATGCCCAGGAGACGCCGGACACCTGCGCCTGGTACCATCTAAACGATACGGATAATGATATCGCAGTGTTCATGCAATATCTATGTTCTTCCGTAAAGAAATGTCTGCCAGATTTTGATTTTGACCCGGATGCTTTTACGCCTTTTCTGCAGGAAAGAGAGGCCGTTGAGACGATGGCCCATATTTTCGTGGCCCGGATGGAGAAAGCGGTCCGTTCGGCCTCCCAGGATCTGATTTTGATTTTTGACGATTTTCAAGCTATTGAAGAAAATGAGGAAATCCAGCAGATCATTCAGTTGATTTTAAACAATACGACGGAGAAAATCCGTTTGATTCTGGCCACGAAAGGAAGCCTGCCGCCTTTTTATTTTCGTTATTTTTTACAGGATTCAGCCGATCTGATAACTCAAAGGGATCTGTGCTTTGCGGAGGAGGAGGTGCAGGCCCTCACTCAACGGGTGTTAGGGGAAAAGGACTGCAGCGAGTTGGCCGGTGCGATTTGGGAAAAAGCCGAGGGCTGGCCGGCCGGTGTGATGTTCGCGAACCTTTATCTGAAGCAGCAGCGTCAATGGTCCAAGGATCCGGAGTTGGACACCGTTTACGCTAAATCGGCGGTCAATACATATTTTATGTTTGAGATTTTCAAGAAGCTTCACTATCGAATTCAGCAGTTCCTTACCCATACCTCCCCTTTGGAATTTTTGAACAGCGATGTCTGTAATGACGTCCTGGGGATTGATAATGCCCAGAGTATTTTGGACTACTTGGAACGGGAGAATCTTTTTGTAATTAAGGTAGGGCAATCGGAGCGGACGTTCCGTTACCATTCTTTGTTCAAAGACTTTCTGACGACACAGCTGAGAGAGGAAATTCGCCGGGATATTTTGAACCGGGCCGCGGAGCACTACCTGCACACCGAAAATAAGGAACAGGCGGTGGAATACGCTCTGCAAGGGGAGAACTGGGATCTTGCTCAGTACGCTCTGGAGACCGTCGGCAGAGATCTTCTGGAGCAAGGGAGGCTGATCACGTTAACGCGCTGGCTATCCGAACTGGAGAAGGCTCCCGCTCCAATGACTCCAAAGAATCTCCTCCTGGCCGGCTGTTATTGTTCTCGTTCCGGTCAAATTCAGAAAGCGGAAGGTTATTTGGATAAGGCTCTGGCTTTGTTTATCTCGTCCATGGATGAATGGGGCTACATCCACTGCATGGTGGAAAAGGCCCGGATTGCCAGACACCAGGTTTCTTTGGAGGAAAGCAACCGTTTGATTGAGGAGGTGCTTCCCCGCCTGCAGGTGCGTTATGACAGCTGGCGATATACGGTGGTTGGGGAGAGATTGTATAACTTTATTTTCCTGGGCCGCTATCGGGAAGTGCTGGCCATCTGCAGTGAAATGATTCTCAATGCCCGCCGGGAAGGTAATCAGAAGGCGGAAGGTTTTTTCATTCGTTTTTCCGTGATCGTGTATTTTTACCTGGGGAAGTATCAGAAAGGCTTGAAGCTATACACCCACCTGCTGGAATGGAAGTGGTTTGAGCGGGAGGGGGAAAATACCTTTTCCGTGGAAGCCTATGTAGCTTTTATGTATCTGTGTACGGGGCAAAAGGAGAAAGCTCTGGAAACCATCCGGAAAGAATTGGGGCTCAGGACTCAGGGCCACAAAGGAGAGGATATGTGGCTGGTCTATCTCTTTCAGGCCTATATCAGCTTTATTCTTGCCCAAGGCGAAGAACTGGATGCCAGAGAAAGGAAAAGTCTGAGCCAGGAAGCGGAGCGCAGCATCCATATGGCCCAGCGTTATGTGTCCGCCCTCCGGGCAGATCATGTTTTTGTACAGGCCGTGCAGATGGCCCAGGAGATTATTCTGTTCAATCCCCTGGAGGGGACTCTCTGGGAAATCGCCGAGCGGATTGTTCAGGATGAAGGCAAGGCAGTGCCTTTGGCCAGGGATTTTGCGCTTTCTTCTTTAGCTATCCTCTTTTACAATGAGGGAGAATGGGATGAAGGAGAGAAGCTGGCCCGGGCTTTTCTGGCAAAAACGGAATGGGAGACGCCTTTTGCCGCTTGCGCCCGCCTAGTTCTGGCTCTGGTCTGCCAGCGGGAAGGCCTGGAGGAAGAGGGAGTTGCGGCCTTGAAGCAGGCGCAAGAATACAGCAATGAAAACGGCCTTGATTGGAGTTTGCTGCCAGCCCAAGTAAAGCGGGATGTGCGGGAGCTTTTGGACAGCAAGGGCAACGGCTCCGTCGGGAAGGTGCGGGTTAATTGTTTCGGGGACTTTCGGGTGTTTTTACCGGATGAAGGCGGGGAAATCAAATGGCGCACCAAAAAAGCCCAAGTTCTTTTTGCCTATTTGTTCCATCTGCAGGGCCGCCCTGTGGACCGGGATGTGCTATTGCTGCAGCTTTGGCCGGAGGCAGATAAAAAAAGCGCCACCACCTTGCTGCACACGACCTTGTATAGTATTCGCAAGTCCTTCGCTGCTTATCAGCTCGAGGGAGTCATTGAGTATCAAAAGAGGAAGTATTCAATGAAAATGGCCTGGGTCCATTCTGATCTGGAAGAAATGGATCAGCTCTGCCAAGCTCTGGAACAGGGCGACAAAACGTTTATCTGCGGACGCAGGGATGTTTTAAAATGCTATAAAGGAGGCTATCTGGACGGCGTAGAAGGAAGCTTCAGTGAGACCCAGCGGATCTATTATGAAAAGATGTTTTTGGAGCTTTGCCGAATTTTAGCCAAAGACGCCATGCAGACCGGGGATTATGACGGTGCGGTGGATTATCTGGATAAGGCCATTACCATCGATCCCTATGACGAGAACTTTTACCTGATGCTCATGGAATGTTTCCAGGCTTCGGGAGAAGTCAGACGGGCCAAACATTATTATGACCGAATGGTGCGGATTCTGAAAGAAGATCTGGATGTGGAACCGGAGGAAGAGATCACCGTTGCTTACCGGAATTGTCTGGCAGAAGGAACATGGAGAAAGAAAGTGACGGCATTATGAAAAAAAAGGATTCTTTGCGGGAACTGCTCCGTTGGGGAG